>JACIWP010000159.1 GCA_014360855.1 Anaerolineae bacterium | reverse complement strand
ACCTTCTACATGGCGGCCCTGCTGGCGGCGGTGCTGAGCACGGCCGGCATCCGCGGTGCGGCGCTGGTGGTTGTTGGCGCAGTGATCCTGGGCTTCGTGGAGGTGCTCATGCCGGCCTGGGCCATGCCGATCATGCGCCGCATCACGGGCGGCAATGACGTGGCGCTGGGGCACTTCGGCACGTTGGGCTACATGGTATCCGCCTACACCGGCATGATCTTCGGGCGCAAGCCGGATGACAGCGACAGCATCGAGCACCTGAAGTTCCCCACGGGCCTGAGCTTCCTGCGCGATTCGCTGGTGGCCACTGGTCTGGTGATGATCATCATCTACCTCATCGGTGCGCTGGCGGCCGGCCCGACCTTCGTCCATGAGAAGCTGTCCGGCGGGCAGAACTTCCTGGTGTTCGCCATCATCCAGGGCCTCACCTTCACCGCCGGCGTCGCCGTCATCCTGCAGGGCGTGCGCATGATCCTGGCGGAGATCGTGCCGGCCTTCCAGGGTATCGCGTCCAAGATCGTCCCGCAGGCCAAGCCGGCCCTGGACTGCCCGGTCACCTTCCCCTTCGCCCCGACGGCCGTGCTGGTGGGCTTCATCTCCAGCTTCATCGCCGGCATCGTCGGCATGCTGATCCTGGGCGCCATCGGCGCGACGGTCATCGTGCCCGGCCTGGTGCCGCACTTCTTCGTGGGCGGCACGGCCGGCGTCTTCGGCAACGCCACGGGCGGCCGGCGCGGCTGCATCCTGGGCGCCTTCATCAACGGCCTGATCATCACCTTCGGCGCGGCCCTGCTCCTGCCGGTGCTGGGCGACCTGGGCTTCGCCAACACCACCTTCGGCGACTCCGACTTCCAGTGGGTTGGCATCCTGGTCGGCACCATCGCTCGCCTGCTCCGCTAGGTCGTTTGTCTTACCGCCTATTTTGGGTACAATTCATGGAGAGGTGCTGTGGCGCCTCTCCATGATTTTATGCCCAGGATTGGAAAGGAGGTCCCATGAACGCCCGCCGTGTCTTGCGCGGCACGCCGGCCTCGGAAGGGGTGGCCATCGGGCCGGCGTACATCTACCGCCCGGAAAAACCCCCTGTGCCCCGCTATGCCGCTCCAGACCCAGAGGCAGAGGTCCAGCGTTTCCAGACAGCGGTGAAAGAGGCCGCGGAGCAGTTGCGCGCCATCCATGCCAAAGTCCTCCAGGAGACCGGGGACACGGAGACGGCCGCCATCTTCGAGGCGCATCAGATGTTCCTGGATGATCCCATGCTGATCGACAGCACGGTGGAACGCATTCGCTCTCAGCGCATCAATGCCGAGGCCGCGCTGGCCGACACCATCGAGGAAGTGGCGGCCATGTTCGATGCGCTGGAGGATGAGTATCTGCGGGCACGCGGGGCAGACCTGCGCGACGTCGGTGAGCGGATCCTGCGCATCCTGGCCGGCACCGGCGGGGCCAGCCTGGCCGATCTGGTGGAGCCCAGCATCGTGGTGGCGCGCGACCTGACGCCCTCGGACACGGCACAGATGGACCGCACCCGCGTCCTGGGGTTCTGCACGGCCATGGGCGGGCCGACCTCCCATACCGCCATCCTGGCCCGGCAGTTGGGCATCCCGGCGGTGGTCGGCATTGGTGAGGCAGTGATGGAACTGCCGGCCGGCGAACTGCTGGCGGTGGACGGATCGGCCGGCCTGGTATGGGTGGGGCCGGATGAAGCCGGCCGCCAAGAATTTACAGCGCGACATGCGCAGTGGGCCGCGGAGCAAAAGCGCCGGCAGGAGTCTGCGCAGGGATTGACCTACACCGCGGACGGCCGGCGGGTCGAGGTGGTGGCCAACATCGGCGATGTGCGCTCGGCGGCGGAGGCGGTTCGCTGGGGCGCCGAGGGGGTGGGCCTTCTGCGCACCGAGTTCCTGTACCTGGAACGCGACAGCATGCCCGACGAGGAAGAGCAGTATCAGGCCTACCGCCAGATCGCGGAGGCGCTCGGTGACCGCCCGCTGGTCATCCGCACGCTAGACATCGGCGGGGATAAACAGGTACCCTATCTGCCCATCGGCCAGGAGCTGAACCCCTTCCTGGGGTGGCGGGCAGTGCGCCTGTGCCTGGGTATGCCGGAGCTGTTCAAGGCGCAGATACGCGCCATCCTGCGGGCCAGCGCCGGCCATCGGGTATTTATGATGTTTCCCATGATCGCCACGGTGGAGGAACTGCGAAACGCCAAGGCGATGGTCGAGGAGGCCAAGTCCGAACTGAGGGAGCGAGGGCTGGAGGTACCGGACGTGCCGGTGGGCATTATGGTGGAGGTGCCGGCGGCGGTGATCGGGGCAGATATCCTGGCGAAAGAGGCCGCCTTCTTCTCCATCGGCACGAACGACCTGATCCAGTATTCCATGGCCATTGACCGGACCAACGAGCGCGTCTCGTACCTGTACGAGCCCCTACATCCGGTTATCCTGCGGCAGATCCATCAGGTCATTCAGGCTGGCCACGCCGCGGGGCGGTGGGTCGGCATGTGCGGGGAAATGGCCGGCATGCCCGAGGCCATTCCCATCCTGCTCGGATTGGGCCTGGACGAGTTCAGCATGAACGCCTCGGCGATCCCCGAGGCCAAGGCGCTCATTCGTCGAATGCACGAGGAGCCGGCGCGTCAGCTCGCCCGGCGGGCGCTGGAGTGCGAGACCGCCGGCGAGGTGCGCGAGCTGGTGCGGGCGTTCCTGGCAAACCTGTGAGGGTTCAGGCGGCAGTCACCGCGGAGGTGACTGCCGCTCTTTTCATCATCCCATGCCGCAGAAGAACCCCGGCTCCTCCACATCTTCCCCAGTGATCTTATAGACGGTGTCGCCTTTGCGCACCCGGTCCACCACCTCCAGCGCGACCTCCTCGCCAGGGCCGGCGTACTCAATCTTGCGGTGATTGACCTCCATGGAGCCGACCCGCTGGATGAAATCTGTCGTGTGACCGTAAATATGCACCATATCCCCCACCTTCAACTCCCCGGTCAGGGCGATGACGGCGACGTGGATACGGTTGAAATAATGCGTTACCGTGCCAACCCGCTCGCGCATGGCTCATCCCTCCTCAGAGACCATACCGGTTCGGTACACCCTTCTCACGGCGGAAAGACAATATCCAGGAAGGCGCCGTCAGGGACATCGAGAGTGGAGCGCAGGGTACAGCGCGACGCCAGCTCCTCCAGCACAGCGGCGGCGGGGACGTTGTTGTACGTCTCAGGAAAGGTCGAAACGACGGCATAGCGCGGCCGGCCATCGGGCGCCGGTTGGGGCAGAAGGGCGTCCAGGATAGGGGCCGGCGGCAAGCCGTTGAAGCTCCCGTGATGGCTGACCTTCAGGAAATGGACCGGCCGCAGAACGCCCTTGCGGAACATGGTCTGCCAGCTTCGTGTTTCCGCGTCGCCGGCGAACAACAGCCGCCAGCCGTGCCATTCCAGGCTGAAGACGACGCTGGTATTGTTGGCGGCGCGGTCAATGGCCAGCAGGTTGTCCATGAATCCCCTGCGGCGCATCTCCACCAGGTTATAGAATGCGCCGGCGTCCACGCCGGCCGGCGGGGAAAGCGTGTTCAGCGCCAGCGAGAGTTCCGCCGGCGCGTTCAGCGCCATGGGCAGTACCGGGCTGTAATAGATGGACACATCCTCTTCCGGCGCCCAGATTTCCAGCCGGGCGTCGCGCAGGCTTGGCCGGCGGGAGATGTCGTACCCACGATAGACGTACCAGGTTCGCCGGCCGATGGTGCGCAGAAAGTCCACGCAGTCCGCGGTGCGGCGCGGGTCGTTATTATAGAGCATCGCCTGAAGGGCCGGCGTGAGCAGTCCAGGAGAGGCGGCAAGAAAGCCCTCGATCCGCGTGTACGCCTGGCGCAGAGCGTCCAGCCGGCGCTGGGCCTCGGGATGCCGACCGTAGTAATCCGGCGCCGCGGAGGCGGTGAGCCAGGTGTGTCGTGCGCGCAGTTCGGTGCCCAGCCGGGCATGGACATAGGGCAGGCCCTGGATGTGGTCGAGATGCTCATGTGTCATCACGTACAGGTCCAGCGGCCGGCCGCGGAGCTGGCTCCGTATATCCTGGATGACGGGGGCGAACAGCTCGTCCTGTCCGCCGGCGCCCGACAGCACGTTGCCCACGTCAATAAGAACCTGCCGGGTGATGGGGTTGCCGGCGCTCGTGCGGTCAGGGATCGAGATGAGGATGGCGTCCCCAAAGCGGACGTTGTAACAGCGCACGCGCAGTGCGTCCACGTTATCCCTCCGGAATCAAGTGCAGTAAATTGGCGGTGCGCCGCACCCGCATCAGCTCATCACTCATGATCTCGGCCCGCACCGCGGCGCGCAGGGGTCTGCCGTCGAACCCCATGGCATAGGCACCGGGAAGCAAGAGGCCGGCGCGAGCCAGACGGTCCAGGAGTGCATCGCGGTCGCTCTGCTCCTGCTGGCCGTGCTGGGAAACCAGGCGCGCCCGCACCCGGCGCGTTTCCCAATCGATCGCCAGGGTCGCGCCCATGGTGATCTGCCGCTGGGCAGGGAAGGGCCGGCCAAGGCCGCTGGGCTCATAATGGTCCTATGAAACCTTGAAGATCAGCTCACGCACAACCCGGCTCCCCTCGCGGAAATAGTAGCGCTTGGAGACGTCAAGGCGCGGCCGCACACGCAGGGGGACATCCGCCGGGGCGCCAAAGAGGTCGCGATGTTCGTTGGCGAAGAAGTACGCCGCCCAGTCGCTCTCCGCAAGGGCTTGGAGGTCCGTATCCTGTAATGCCGGGTGCTCGAAGTCCGTTTCCACGGCGAGTTGGTCGGGGGAGCTGACGATACGCCGGCGGATAAACTCCTGACGGATCCATTCGCGCAAGAGATCATTGCCGGGAAACAGGGCCTGGTCCGCGGCCAGGATGGCCCGGCCGTAATCGGCGAAGGTGATTTCACCGGGCGGCAGGTAATCCAGGGCGCGAAAGATGAGGCTTTTGAACCATTTGACGCCGATGCCCAGGGCGCGGCCGGAGACCGAAAGCTCGGACTTGCCCGTTTCCTGCATGTAGCGCTGTTTCAGCCATTCATGGAGCCGCACCATGACCTGGTACAGGCCGGCGCTGAGCACCACGCTGAGCGCATGAGGTTCGGAACGCGATACCTGATCCATCCTGATCGGGTCCAGCAGAGAGCGCAGGTAGCCGATGCGGCCGGTGGGGTCCAGCGCCCGGCCGAACTCCTCGGCCACGGCGCTGAAGGCGGTGGAGTCGCGGATGGAGCCGCCGGTCTGCTCCAGGACGACGCGGCGCAGGCTGTGGCTGGAAAAGGCCATCAGGAGAGCGGTCAGGTCCGCAACGGCCTCATGCAGGGCCAGGGATTGGGGTGTGCAGGCGTTGTAGAGGTCGGGAGCGATGCCGTCCAAAATGGCATGGCCGGCTTCGTGCGCCACGATATCGCGCGAGAGGGCGGTGTACACCCGCTGGCCGCCGGCGCCAAAATAGAAGAACTGCAGGCTGTGCGAATCGCGCTCGTAGAAAGCATTGGCCCATTCGCCGGCGCGCGGCACGATGAGGAGCTGAGGCGCGCCGAAGGCCCAAATGACCGGCCGGCCGAGGGTGTCCGCCTCCTCGAACATGTACAGCGTTTTCAGCACCGTGCTGAAGGCATTGACCTGGATGAAATCCGGGGCATAGATATCATACGGGTTGGCCAACGCGTAATATCCGACGGTGCGGCCGCCGGCCGGCGGGACAAACCGGGCGCCGGGGACCCGCGCCCCGGTCTCCGGGTCGAAATCCACGACCGCCAGGCGCATGGTCACCGGCCCGTCCAGGAAGAAGGGCTCTTCAGTGACGTAAAACGATTCCTGAAGCCGCATGCCTTTGTAGCGGGACGTCAGCGGGTCCTGAATCATGATCGGAAGGCGGACTTTCACGGGTGCATCCTCCTGGAGAGTCGGACGTGCGGCGGACAATGAGAGGGGCGGCGGATGGCCGGCGGTGACAGAATGCCCCGGGCAGTGGTTTACTCTCCTAACGCTATTGTAGCACGGAGGAGAGCGAACGTCAATGGATGTGCTGTATGCCGGCTCCTCAGTCGCGGTGGCGATCTGCCCAAATCCCCCAAAAATCCCAGTTGACAAATCCGGAGAGCTGTGTTACAATAATATCAGAATCTGAGGTAATCAGACGGTGTGCGGGTACATACGATGAATCTGGTGAATGTGCTCTCCCTGAACCTGGTAATTATTCTTGGCATCTTGGTTCTGGTCCTTATTGGCCAGAGCCTGGTTCCGGTTGGGGAGGGCGCGAGATAGGCACACCCGAGAGCAAACACCAGCCATAAGAAGCCTCCCAACCGGGAGGCTTTTATTTTTGTATCGTACTGGTCCCAACGCGGCCGACCAATGGGCATTGAGGCCTTTCTTCAGGCGTGCCGGTCTTCGCCGGCATGTCTGAAGAAAGGCCTTTTATTACCCACCATCATCGAAAGAAAGGCGGATACGAGGATGCTCAGAAGCGACGAAGTGAAAAAAGGCCTGGAACGCGCACCGCACCGCTCGCTCCTGCGGGCGCTGGGAGTCACGGACTTCGAGATGAACCAACCCTTTATCGGGGTCATCAACTCCTACAGCGAGGTGATCCCCGGCCACGTCCATCTGCGCCAGGTGGCGGACGCGGTCAAGGCCGGCATTCGCGCCGCCGGCGGCACACCTTTCGAGGTCAACACCATCGGCGTGTGCGACGGTCTGGCCATGAACCACGCTGGCATGCGCTTCTCCCTGCCCAGCCGCGAGCTGATCGCCGATTCGGTGGAGATCCTCGTACAGGCTCACGCCTTCGACGCGATTGTCCTCATCCCCAACTGCGACAAGATCATCCCCGGCATGCTGATGGCCGCGGCGCGCATCAATATCCCCGCCATCGTCATCAACGGCGGCCCCATGCTCGCCGGCCACTGGCAGGGTCGTTCCGTGGACCTCTCCAACGTGTTCGAGGGGGTGGGCGCGGTGGCCGCCGGCCGCATGACCGAGGAAGAGCTGGCCGCCCTGGAAGAGGCCGCCTGCCCGGGTTGCGGCTCCTGCGCCGGCATGTTCACCGCCAACACCATGAACTGCCTGACAGAGGCCATGGGACTGTCCCTGCCCGGTAGCGGCACCTGCCCGGCAGTCGATGCGGAACGCCTGCGCTTGGCCAAGGAGGCCGGCATGCGCATCATCCAGCTCCTGCGGCAGGACATCCGGCCGCGCGATATCCTGACCGCCGGCGCCATCCGCAACGCCTTCGCCGTGGACATGGCGTTGGGAGGCTCCACGAACTCCGTCCTGCACGTCATGGCCATCGCCCATGAGGCCGGCATCGAATTCCCCCTGGCCGAGCTGAACCCGCTCAGCGCCCAGGTGCCTCATCTGTGCAAGATGAGCCCGGCGCCGGGCGGGCATCATATCGAGGACCTGCACCGTGCCGGCGGCATCCAAGGGGTCATGCGCCGGCTGGCGGAACAAGGTGTGCTCGACACCGCATGCATGACCGTCACG
>JACIWP010000158.1 GCA_014360855.1 Anaerolineae bacterium | reverse complement strand
GGAGGCGACCGCCGCGGCGGCATCCTGAAGCCTTTCCTGGCTGGCAGAGGTCATTCACGCCGGCTGGTTACGCCGGCTTCTCGCCGGCGCCGCCTTCTTAACCTCGGGAAAATGAGCGATAGAAATACACGTACAAACCCATCGAGTCTCGGGGACGAACGTGCGGTCAGGCGCGCCGTTCACAAAACAGAGCAAGGAGGTGCAACATGCGAGGCAAATGGACAATCACGGGTAGCCTCATCGTAGTGCTGCTGCTCTTGACCTTAGGCTCATCCCTGGCCCAGGGACCGGAGCAGTCGAGGGCAGAGGTACAACAAGGGGAGGTAAACATCGAAGCGAACGTAGAGGGGAAAATCCCCATCCAGGGCCGGCTGACCGATGCCAGCGGGAACCCA
Organism: Anaerolineae bacterium; assembly: GCA_014360855.1. Lineage (NCBI taxonomy): Bacteria > Bacillati > Chloroflexota > Anaerolineae > Anaerolineae bacterium. Next base: position 7,121 of record JACIWP010000158.1, on the reverse strand, counting down.
TTAAACGGAACCTACAGCATCACAGCCAGTATCTACACGGTGTCCACCGGCGGGACAGCGCTTTGTTCCAAGACCCAGAACAACGTAAACGTGTCGAACGGGTTGTTCAACATGACCATAGATAACTGCACCAACGAGCACCTCAATGGTCAGCAACTGTACCTGGGTATCAAAGTGGGGTCCGATGCCGAGATGAGACCCCGCCAGCCCATCTACCCCGTACCCTATGCGTTCAGCCTGAAACCGGGAGCCCAAATTTCGGGCAGTGTAACCGCCTCGCCCTATGCGGTTCTGCATGCGTGGAATACGGCGACCAGCGGTTCGGCCTATGGGATTAAAGGGGGTACAAGCTCCTCCGCAGGTCGGGGCGTCTATGGTGAGGGGCAGAATGGAGGCACCGGCGTGTTCGGCAGCAGCGATACCGGCGTCGCCATCCAGGCCGGCGGCACCGGCATCATCAAGAGCTCGGCCGCCACGGACTGGATGGTCAGCCCTCTGAATATAGTAGCCGGGGACGCCAGCGGCGATGATGACCTGAAGATCGTCCACTCCTCCCAATTTGGATGGGTTGCGCTCTATACTGACGGGGCGGACAATGTCACCGCACTGCTGCCCGCAGACGTGCCGGCGTACCTCTTCGGCACGCGCGTCAAATTCTCCTCGTTCCACTTCTGCTACTCAATGGCTGACACTCATCTCAACGACTCTATCAGCAGCGTGAGTGTGGCATACGTCAAAACCGACGGCACAACCCAAAGCCTCTGCAGCGTCTCCAGCGTTCCTTCCTCCACTTCCTGGACATGCCAGGCCTGCACCGGTACGGGTACCGCCATTTACGGGCCGGTCTTCGTGAAGTTCAGCCTGCACTTTGATGGTGACGGCTATGACGACCGGATTCGCCTGGGCAATATGTACGTACACCTGGTCGAAGAATGAGCGGTAGGAGGGGGCGATGAAACGTACGGCTATTCTCCTGACTCTGGTCGTTATGCTCGCCCTGGCCGGCCGCGCCCTGGCGATGTCCTCCACCAACTTCCGGCTGGATTGGTTCATACCACTGACCAACGGCGGCGGGGGACCGACCAGCTCCACCCACTACAGCCTTAACTTCACCATTGGGCAGACGGCTGTCGGCGCCTCCACCAGCGCCCATTACGCAGGCTGTCAGGGGTACTGGTGCGGCATTACCAGGGCAGGAGCAGCACAGCGCCATATCTACCTCCCGCTGGTAATGCGGGACCGTTCATAACAAATCCTTATGTATCGCCAATGCGCCTGACCACTCGTTCCCATCCAGGACACTCACGGCGGCGCCGGCAATGTCACTGCCGGCACCTCATGCACGCATTGTCGGCGCCACCGCCTTCACAGCCCCTGAAGGAGAGCAGAAGATGAATGCACGAACGTATCGAAACCTGGGAGTAAGTTTCCTCTTGGCGGCGTTCCTGCTGGCGGGAATATTCCTTTTGGGGATGACCCCGCCCGCCCTGGCAGATGATCAGACCTTCTTCGTCAAGCCTGACGGCGCCGGTACGGCCTGCTCTCAGGCCAATCCCTGCGCCTTGCAGACGGCCCTGGAGCAGGCCGGCGATGGCAGTACCATCTACCTCGCCCAGGGCATCTACACCGGCACCGGCACAGCGGTTATCTCCATCACGCGAAGCATCACCCTCGCCGGCGGGTGGAACGGCGCCCCAGCCGGCCCCGTGCTGCGCGACCCCGCCGCGTATCCCACCACCCTGGACGGGGAAGGCGCCCGACGGGTGGTTTCTATCGGCAGATTCATCACGGTGACGATAGAGGGCCTGACCATCACCAACGGCGTCGTCACTGATATGGGCGCCGGCTTCTTTGCCGAGGATGCCAATCTGACCCTTCGTCACACAACCATCTACAGCAATGTCGCCGATGCACACACCGCCACCAATACCCTGGGCGGAGGAGGCTATGTCCTCGGCGGCACGTTCCAGCTCCTCTCTTCCACCGTGCGCGCCAATGATGCCTGGTGCAATGGATGTCCCAGGACACAGGGTGGCGGCTTGTACATTTATGGGACCACGGCAGTCACCATCGAGGACAGCCTGTTGGAAGCGAACGATGCATGGCAAGGCAGTGGGCTGGAGTTTGACGGCGGCTCAGGCCGCCGGCCCATCCTCATCCGCCGCACTATTTTCCGGGACAACGGATGGGGACTCAGCCCGGGCGGTGGCGTTGGCGGCTACGCAGGTGGGGCACATCTCGCATGGGCTGTAGCTCACATCGAGGACTGCCTTTTCGAGCACAACCGCGCTGGCAACGACACGGGCGCACTGTACTTCACCGGCGGGGAACTGCTCCTGGCCCGCAGTGTGTTCCGCAATAACGAGGCCCACAGAACAGCGGGTGTGGAGTTGTGGAACACCTCGCCCTTCACTCTCACCAACAACCTTATCGCGGATAACCGGCCGGGGCTCGGCGCAGAGGCCGGGGCCCTATCCATCCGATCCAACAGCACGGGATCGCTCCTTCACAACACCATCGCCCGCAACACTGGCACAAGGGGTGGGTACGGCATTGAGGTGAACAGCGGTCAGCCCATCACGCTGGTGAACACCATCCTGGTCAGCCACACCGTGGGCATCACGGTGACGGCCGGCAGTACAGCGACGCTCGAAGGCACTCTGTGGGGCATCGGCGCCTGGGCCAACGGGACCGATTGGGGAGGCGCCGGCACCATCCTCACCGGCCTGGTCAATGTGTGGGGTGACCCGGACTTCGAGAACCCCGCCGGCGGCGACTACCATATTCGCCGCGGCTCGGCGGCGGTGGATGCCGGCGTGAATGCCGGCGTGCCGACCGATATGGACGGCGACCGGCGACCGATCGGCGCCGGCTTCGACATCGGAGCGGATGAATATATGCCTGAATATATGCCGGGTGTCCATCTGCCGCTCATAATAAGACGGCGTTGATCCCTGCGCACGACGCGGGGAGCGGCGCGGCATCCAGCCGGCCGGCCGTTTTCCACTGCCAACATATCGTACGTGAAGGTAGACATCTACCTGAACGACAAACCTGCCGAGACGCTGGGGGTCGAAGCCCGCCAGGGCACAGGTGACAGCTACCGCGCCGGCGGATATCACCTATGCCTGATCTTGACTACCGGCCGGCCCCAGCGTGACCAGCGCCACCTCCGGCCGGCACAGGAAGCGCAGACGCGGCGCCCCCAGGCCTTCCAGCCCCACGCCGCGGCTGACATACAAATGCGTGCGCCCCTCCCGATACCATCCCATCTCATACCGCTTGCCCAGACGCGAGGAGGTGATCAGCGCGCCGTACAGCGGCAGTCGAATCTGGCCGCCGTGCGTGTGCCCGCACAGGTAGAGGTCAATGCCCTGCTCCACAGCCGCCGGCATCAGGTCCGGCGAATGGTACAGCAGGATGCGGTATGCGTTCGCCGGCAGGGAGGCGCACAGCCGGCGCAGGCGTTCGCCGTCGCGCGCCGTGTCGTGACTGCAGTCCATACCGATGATGGCCAGCCGCCGGCCGCCGGCCTCCAGCAGGTGCACCTCGTCGCGGAGCAGGCGCACCGCCAGGCCCGGAAACAGGCCGGCCGAATTGCGGTCCACCGGCGGACTGCCCAACACCGCGCATACGCCCAGCGGGGCCGATACGCCGGCCAGCAGGCGGCGCGCATCGGCATGGGCCTGGGGATCATCCACGTTCGAGAGGTTCACGTAGTCCCCACTCAGCAGGATCAGGTCGGGCCGCAGTTGGCGCGCCAGCTCCAGGACCTGTTCCTCGCGCCGGCCCCAGCGTTCCACATGCAGGTCGCTGATATGCAGTATGCGCAGAGGCGGGGCATCGGGTGGGAACGCCGGCGCGCCCAGGGACAACTGCGTCACTTCCACCCGCCGCGGCTCGACCCAGGCCCCCCATACCAGAAGCCCTGCGGCCACCAGCTCGACGCCGGCCAGCAGGGTGAAGGCCGGCGTCGCTCCCAACAGTTGGACGAGCAGGCCGGCCAGGAACGCCGCTGTCCACCGGGGAATTTGCAGGATGACGAATTGGGAGCCGAAGGGGCCGAACGCCAGGCCCAGGCGGGGCTGGGCGAGCAGGACGACCGCATCCCACAGAGCTACGGCTGTCAGCAGGAGCAGGACCCAGGGCGCCCACGCGCCAGCGCCCAAAGCGCGCCAGCTCATCGCCACCAGGCTACTGCCGGCCAGGGCAACGCCGGCCACGGCCCACGGCGGCCAGCCGGCCGGCGCGTTCAGCGCCACCAGCGCCTTATGGAGCCAGCGCTTCTCCAGCGCGTCCTCCGCACGCCGCAGGGCATAGGCGTACGGGTCGTCCTCCGCCGGCAGGAAGGGGGATATGGACCGCGAGGACGAACGTTCCATATCCATCACCCCCGTCCGCTCATACCAGCATCCCGATGGAGAAGAGGATGCTGAACCAGAGCGTCAATTGGGCGGTGCCGGCCAGGGCGCGGTTCAATGCCGGCCCGTCCGTAGTGGCGTACAGGGTGCGCGTCAACCCCACCGCCTTGGGGATCGTGAGCCAGGGGAGCAGGACGCCGGCGGAGAAACGCCCCATGCCCCACAGGATGACGGGCACGGCATAGGCCAGGATCAGCAGACCGATGAACTCCAGGCGGGCGCCGGCCGGCCCCAGTATCACCGCCAGCGTGCGCTTCCCCACCCGGGCATCGGTCTCGATATCCCGATAATTGTTCACCACCAGGATGTCCGTGATGAGCGCGCCCAGCGGCACTGCCACCAACAGCACCAGGGGATAGAACTGCAGGGCCTGGACGTAATAGGTCCCGCCGACGGCTACCAGCCCGAAAAAGATAAAGACGAAGAGGTCTCCCAGGCCGTACGAGCCGAAGGGGAACGGCCCCCCGCTGTAGGCCAGGGCCGCCAGGATAGCGGCCAGACCGATGGCCAGCACCGGCCAGCCGCCCCGTATTACCAGGTACAGCCCGATGAGCGCCGTCAGGCCGAATACGACGATGATGCCGGCCCGCAGGGACGCCAGGGGGATCAGGCCGCTGGCCGCCACGCGCGGCGGCCCTTTGCGATCCGGCGTATCAATGCCGCGTAGATGGTCGAAATAATCGTTGGCCAGGTTGGTGCCGATCTGGATCAGCAGGGCATCGGCCAGCGCGGCCAGCGCCGGCCAGAAAGAGAACTTGCCATCGGCCATCGCCAGCGCGATGCCGACGATCACAGGGGAGATGGCCGCCGGCAGGGTGCGGGGTCGCGCGCCCATCACCCAGGCCTGCCAGCGAGGAATCGGTTGTGTTGCCGAGAGTTTGTCCGCCATATGGTATGGTCCTCGCATGGGGTTCAGGAGACAAAGCGCCAGGGGGCCAGCCGGCGCTCCAGCCAATCGGCCAGGTAGTATAAGCCCAAGCCGAGCAGGCTCATGGCTACCACGCCGGCGTACATCTCCGCATAAGCCACCCGGCTCCAGCTCTCCACCATGATATAGTAGCCCAGGCCGCTGGTGGTGGCAAAGCTCTCCGCCAGGAACAGCACTGCCACCGCCGTGCCAATGCTCAGGCGCAGGGCGGTCAGGATGGCCGGCACCGATGCTGGCAGATAGACGAAGCGCAGGAGCGCCAACCGGCCGGCGCCCAGCGAGCGCACGCTCATGATCAGCTCGGGGCGAATGGCGCTGGCCTGGTCCCGCACCACCACCAACACCTGGAAGAACAGGATGACAACGATCAGCGCGATCTTGCTGGCGTCCCCGATCCCCAGTAAGAGGAGGAACACGGGCAGGAAGACGACCTTGGGGATGGGATAGCCGATATACAGCAGGGGAGAAAAGATGCGGTTCAGGCGCGGGCTTTGGCCCAGGGCCAGGCCGGCCGGCACCGCCAGCACCAGGGAGATGGCGATGCTGACCAGCACGCGGTAGGTGCTGATGAGCAGATGCCGGGTCAGCCGGCCGGCGATCAGCTCGCGGCCGAAGGTGTACAGCACCACTGCCGGCCCGGGCAGGATGGGGCGGTTCACCAGCCAGGCCAGCACCTGCCAGATAATGATGGTGAGCAAAAGGCCAATGCCGAGATCACGCCAGCGCACCGCATCACCTCCGGACCGTCGGCGCCAGCATTTCCCGCAGGCGCTGGGTCATCTCCCAGAATTCCTGGCTGGCGCGGAAAGCGGGGGAGCCGGCGCCCGGGTTGTCCACCACCACGGCCGACTCGTTGGGCGGCGCATGAAGCACCAGGATTTTGCGCCCGAGGAACACGGCCTCCTCGATATTATGCGTGACCACGATAGTGGTAACCCCTAGCTCAGCCTGGAGCTGGACCATCAGCGTCTGCAGGTCCTCGCGGGTCAGCGCGTCCAGTGCGCTGAATGGCTCATCCATGAGCAGGAGATTGGGGCGCAGGGCAAGGGTGCGGGCGATGGCCACCCGCTGGCGCTGGCCGCCGCTGACCTGGCTGGGGTAGTGATGGCGCAGGTGGTAGATGTCCAGCCGTTTGAGCCAGGCGTCGACTTCGGAGAGAGGGAGGGCCGGCGGGTATGGCCGCGGGGCGTCCCTGGGCGAGCGCTTGCGGGCGTAAAAGTGCCCCATGCGCACGCCCAGGGCGGCATTCTCCCATACAGTGGCCCAGGGCAGGAGGCCGTGGTCCTGCAGGATGAGACCGATGCTGGCGCGCGGGCGCGGCACCGGCTGGCCCTCCACCAGTACGGTGCCGGCCGTGGGCTGGCGCAGGCCGGCGAGCAGATACAGCAGGGTACTCTTGCCGCACCCCGACGGTCCAATCACCGCCCAGGCCTCCCCCTGCTCCACCTGCCAATGAAAGCCTTGGAAGATCGGCGGCTGTTGGGGATGATAGGCGAATGTCACATCGTCCAGCAGGACGATGGGAGCGCTCATGATGCACGCCACCTCTACTTCCGGAAGCTGGCGTCGACGAGCTGATCGTAGGCAAGGGGTTTCTGGATCAGCCCCTTGTCCAGTGCCCATTGCACCACGTCCGCCACCTGTGCCTCGCTGGGCAATTCTTTCTCCGGATATGTGGGCAGGGTGTAGCGCCCCTGCAGGGCCTCGGGGACGCGCGCCGTCTGGATCAGGATATCCCGGTACTTATCCGGGTTCTGGTTGAGAGCCTGCAC
>JACIWP010000157.1 GCA_014360855.1 Anaerolineae bacterium | reverse complement strand
AGAGCGCCGGCGGGAGCGTCTCCAGCGTGTGGCCGGCGATGCGGTCCGCAAGTGACAGCAGTTCGGCGATCTGCTGGACGAACCAAGGGTCATAGCCGCTGGCCTGACTGACTTCCTGGGCCGATGCCCCCTGACGCAGGGCTTGGGCGGCGTGGAACAGCCGCTGGGCGGTGGGAGTGCGGCAGGCGGCAAGCGGGTCAGGGACCCGGTACTGCGCCGGCTCCAGCCCGTCAATGCCCAGCTCCAGACTGCGGATGGCCTTGTGCAGTGCCTCTTTGAAGGTCCGGCCGATGGCCATCACTTCGCCCACCGATTTCATCTGCGGACCGAGGGTGGGGTCCACGCCGGGGAATTTCTCGAAGGCCCAGCGCGGCATCTTGACCACGACGTAGTCCAGCGATGGCTCGAAGGAGGCCGGCGTCTCGCGGGTGATGTCGTTGCGGATCTCGTCCAGCGTATAGCCGACGGCGACCAGCGCGGCGATCTTAGCGATGGGAAAGCCGGTAGCCTTGGACGCCAGGGCAGAGGAGCGCGAGACGCGCGGGTTCATCTCGATGACCATGACGCGGCCGTCCTGCGGGTTCACGGCGAACTGCACGTTGGAGCCGCCAGTCTCGACACCGACGGCGGACATGACGATGCGAGCCATATCGCGCAGGCGCTGAAGCTCGCGATCGGTGAGCGTCATCGCCGGCGCGACGGTGATGCTGTCGCCGGTATGCACACCCATGGGGTCCATGTTCTCGATGGAACAGACCACCACGAAATTGTCAGCGGCATCGCGCATTACCTCTAGCTCGTATTCCTTCCAACCGAGGAGCGACATCTCGACCAGCACCTGATGGACCGGGCTTTCGCGCAGGCCGTGATCCACGACGCGGCGCAGTTCCTGGTCGTTGTGGGCGACGCCGGCGCCGCTTCCGCCGAGGGTGAAGGACGGCCGCACCAGGAGCGGGTAGCCGATTTCCCTGGCGAACTGCAGGGCCTCTTCGACGGAGGAGACCAGGCGGTTGGGCGGGGTGGGGAGGCCGGCGGCCCGCATGGCGGTGTCGAAAAGCCGGCGGTCCTCGGCGGTTTCGATAGCTTTCAGCTTGGCGCCGATCAGCTCGACGCCGTAGCGCTCGAGGATGCCGGCGCGCGCCAGCGCGACAGCGAGGTTCAAGCCGGTCTGCCCGCCGACGGTGGGGAGCAGGGCATCGGGGCGCTCGCGGGCGATGATTTTCTCCAATATATCCGGGTGCAGGGGCTCGACATATGTGACATCGGCGAATTCCGGGTCCGTCATGATGGTGGCGGGGTTGGAGTTGACCAGCACAACGCGGTAGCCTTCTGCCCGCAGGGCTTTGCACGCCTGCACGCCGGAATAATCGAACTCGCAGGCCTGGCCGATGACGATGGGGCCGGAGCCGATGATGAGGATGGTGCGGATGTCGGTGCGTTTCGGCATGGGTGCATCTCCTCAGGAAAGCCGGCGTTCCAGCATGAGCTGGCGGAAGTGATGGAAGAGGTGTACGGCATCGTGCGGGCCGGGGCCGGCTTCAGGATGGAACTGCACGCTGAAGGCCCCATATGCCTTGTGCCGCAGGCCCTCGACACAGCCGTCGTTCAGGTTGATGTGGGTGATTTCGGCGCCCTGGGGCAGGCTGTCGGCATCCACGGCGAAGCCGTGGTTATGTGTGGTGATTTCCACCTGTCCCGTCAGCAGGTTTTTCACCGGCTGATTGATGCCGCGGTGGCCGAATTTCAGCTTATAGGTGCGGCCGCCCAGCGCCAGCGCCAGTATCTGGTGTCCCAGGCAGATGCCGAAAATGGGCCGGCGGCCCAGCAGTTGGCGCACAGAAGCGATGGCATAGGTGACGGCGGCCGGGTCGCCCGGCCCGTTGGAGAGGAAGACGCCGTCGGGAGAGAGGGAGAGCACCTCTTCCGCCGGCGTGTTCGCCGGCACGACCGTGATGCGCATGCCACAGCGCCGCATCAGCCGCAGGATGTTGTGCTTCAGGCCGAAATCGTAGGCCACCACGTGCAGGGTCGGCGCGGCGTCCGCGCCGGGGATGCCGCTGGGGTACCAGATGGGGTCCGCCGGCTCATCCCAGGTGTACGGCTCCCGACAGGTAACCTGGCTGACCAGCTCCTGCCCGCTCATGGAGGGGATGGAGCGGGCCTTCTCCAGCAGGCGGCCGGCGTCGTCATCTATCGAGGACAGCACGGCCCGCATGGCGCCCTGGGTGCGGATATGGCGCACCAGGGCGCGGGTGGGGCAGTCGGCCATGGCCACAATGCCGTTCTGCCGGAGGTAGTCATCCAGCGACATGGCGGCGCGCCAGTTGCTGACGATGGGGCTGGGGTCGCGGATGACAAAGCCGGCCAACCAGGGCCGGCTGGATTCATCATCCTCCCGGTTGATGCCGACATTGCCGATGTGCGGCGCGGTCATGACGACGATCTGGCCGCGGTACGAAGGATCGGTCAGCACCTCCTGATAGCCGGTCATGCCGGTGCTGAACACGATTTCGCCGGCGGTCTCGCCGACCGCGCCGAAGGCGCGGCCGCGCAGGACCGTTCCGTCTTCCAGTACCAGGGTGGCTTGGGTCATGTATGCATCCCTCCAGGCGCGCGGGGATAGGTCTGCCGGCGCAGGCCGGCGGCCGATAAAGATTTTCGATTGGTCAGGCTGGATGCTTTCTGTGGCGGCTCTGCCGGGGAAGCCTGTCATTTGTACGGACAATTATATGAAAATGGGCGGGGGTGTCAAATGTCAATGGTCAGCATGCCGGCACGATGCCGGCAAATGCCGGCAAAAATGGTATTTTGCCCAAGGGGATTTTGATTATTCTAGGGCTTTGATGTATAACCTCTGCGCTGGAAGGTGTTTTATCACGAGAACCGCTTCGGCGGCGGTCAATTCTCGAAAAGGAGGATGAGAACACCCCCTATGGAACTGATGGAAACTCAAGAACTGGAAGAGCCTCCCGGTAGTGCTGAGGAGCCTCCTGGTGCATGGAGCCATATTCCTGCTGAACTGTGGAACGATTGGCGCTGGCAGTTAAGCCACCGCCTGCGCACCGTTGAGGATTTTGCTCGGGTTGTTCGCCTGACCGACGAAGAGAGAGAAGCTCTGGCGGCACCCGGGCATTTTCGCGTCGCTGTTACCCCCTATTTCGCCAGTCTGATGGACCCGAACGATCCGAACTGTCCCATTCGCCGGCAGGTGATCCCGACGACGGCGGAGCTCACGCCGGCGGAATGGGAGTATGAGGATTCCCTGGCGGAGGATGCCCATTCGCCGGTGCCGGGGCTGGTGCACCGCTATCCGGATCGGGTGCTGATGCTGGTGACCACCCAGTGCGCCAGCTACTGCCGCTTCTGCACCCGCAGCCGGCTGGTGGGTGATTCCCATGCGCAGATGGGCTTCCGGGTCTATGAACAGCAGTTAGCATATATTGCCGCGCACCCGCAGGTGCGCGATGTCCTGCTCTCCGGTGGAGATCCGCTTCTGTTGGCGCCGCGGGTCCTGCAGTATCTGCTGTCGCGACTGCGGGCCATCCCGCATGTGGAGGTGATCCGCATCGGGACGCGCGTGCCGGTGTTCCTGCCCCAGCGCGTGACCGATGAGCTGGTGCAGATACTGCGCGCCTATCATCCGCTGTGGATGAACATCCATTTCAATCATCCGAAGGAGATCACGCCGGCGGTGGAGCGGGCGCTGGCGCGGCTGGCGGATGCCGGCATCCCGCTGGGAAGCCAGACCGTCCTGCTGGCCGGCATCAACGACTGCCCCAACGTCATCACCGCCTTGGTACACCGCCTGGTGCGCAACCGCGTGCGCCCGTACTATCTCTATCAGTGCGACATGGTGCGGGGGACGGAGCGCTTCCGCACGCCGGTGCAGAAGGGCATCGAGATCATGGAGGCCCTGCGCGGCCACACCTCCGGCTATGCCATCCCGACCTTCGTCATTGATGCGCCGGGCGGCGGCGGCAAGGTGCCCATCCTGCCCAACTACCTGTTGAGCATGTCGGAGAAGCGGGTGGTGGTGCGCAATTACGAGGGCTTCATCTGTTCCTACGAACAGCCGAGCCACTACGTCTCCCATGACCCGTCCACCTGTCCGTACTGCCAGGCCCGGCGGGAAGAGGGAGCGCAGGCCGGCGTGCGGGGCCTGCTGGCCGGCGAGGCGCGCAGTATCGAGCCGGCCGGCTGGCGGGAAGCGCATCAGCGCCCCACGCGAACCGAGATGCCGGCCCATTCCATCAGCGTCTCCGCACCGCACGTGCTGGAGCAAGGATAAACCGGTCCGATGGAACCCTTGCATGTCGGGTTGGTCTTCAATCTGAAACATCACGTCCAGGTAAGCCCCGATACTCCGCCGGACGCGCTGGCGGAGTATGACACCGAGGTCACGGTCAACGCCATCAAAGAGGCGCTGGAGGCCGGCGGGCATCGGATCACCTTGCTGGAGGCGGACGAATCCCTGTGGGATGCCTTGCGCGCCGCCAGGCCGGACATTTGCTTCAACATCGCCGAGGGCCTGCGGGGCGATGCGCGCGAGTCGCACGTGCCGGCCATCCTCGAAATGCTCGCCATCCCGTACACCGGCTCCAAGGTCCTGGCGCACGCCCTTTCCTTGAACAAGGCGGCGGCCAAGCGGGTCTGGCGGGACGCCGGCCTGCCCACCGCACCGTTCCAGGTCTTTGCCCGCGGGGATGAGCCGCTGGCGCCGGAGCTGGAGTTTCCCCTCTTCGTCAAGCCGGTGCAGGAGGGTTCCGGCATGGGCATTGACGAGGGGTCGGTGGTGCGGGACCGGCCGGCCCTGTACGAGCGGGTGCGCTGGCTGATCGCGCGCTACCGCCAGCCGGCGCTGGTGGAGGCCTATCTGCCGGGGCGGGAGTTCACCGTCGGGCTGGTGGGGAACCGTCTGCGCGGCGGCGAACGCCGCCGGCCCGGCTTCTACGACGCGGAGGGCTTCCACGTCTTCCCGGTACTGGAGATCGACGTCAGCCCTGTGTCCGAGGCCGGCACGCCCTACAGCAGTTACCTGAAGACCGATAAGGCGCTGGACCTGAACTACCTCTGCCCGGCGCCCATTGATGCCGCGCTGGCGGAGCAACTGCAGAGGCTGGCCGTCCAGGCGTTTGAAGTGCTGGGCGGCCTGGATGTGGCGCGGGTGGATTTCCGGCTGGACGCCGCCGGCCGGCCCATGCTGATGGAGATCAACACCCTGCCCGGCCTGAACCCGACGTACAGTGACATCGTCATTGCGGCGCGCGCCGGCGGGGTGGACTATACCACGTTGATTAACGAGATACTGAACCTGGCGCTGGAACGCTACGGCATGGCCTTTGCGGTGGGGCATCCTTCCGCCGGCCGGCTGCCCAGCGACAGCTCCGTGGCCAAGGGCAAGCCTGGTTGAGCGCGCACTGACAAAGGAATAGGAGGGGGAAATGGCAGAAGTGGCTCGGGAGATCGCCGGCGTCGTGGTGCTCTTCCGCGACAGCCAGCGGCTGGTCAAGGGGGAACCCCGCGACCTGTTGGCCGAGCACAGTATGGTGGGCTGTGCGCTGGCAGTGGAGGAAGCCCTGCGGGCCAAGGGTTATACGGCGACCATTGTGCCACTGCGCGGCGAGGTCGAGGAACTGGCGCACTGGTATCCGCCCACCGAGTGGGCCGTCTTCAACCTGGTGGATGGAGGGGAAGGCCGGCTTTTTGAAGAAGCGCGCGTTGCCTGGGCGCTGGAGGCCATGGGCTACTGCTTCACCGGCGCGCGCGGCGATACCCTGGCCCTGACCACCCATAAAGGGCGCACCAAAGCCCTCCTGGCCCAGCACGGGATACCGACCCCTCCCTGGCGCATCTTCCAGCACGAGGACGAACTGCAGGACGATGCCGATCTGGGGTTGGGCTATCCCGTCATCGTCAAGCCGGTGGCGGAGGACGGCAGTGTGGGGGTGGAATATCCTGCCGTGGCCCATTCCCTGGCGGAGGTGCGCCGGCGCGTGGCCTACATCCGCGAGACCTATCGCCAGGCGGCGCTGGTGGAGGCCTTCATCGCCGGCCGGGAGTTCAATGTGGCCCTGTGGGGCGAGCCGCCCCAGCTCCTCCCCCTGGCGGAGATCGATTTCAGCGCCTTCGCCGACCCGTGCCAGCGCATCGTCTCCTATGCCGCCAAGTGGGAGGAGGGCTCGTTCGAGTATCAGCACACGCCGGCGGTCTTCTGCTCCTCCCTGGACGATGAACTGCGCAGTGCCATCTCCTCCATCGCCGTGGCCGTGTGGGAGATCATCGGCTGTCAGGGATATGCCCGGGTGGATATGCGGGTTTCGCCAGAGGGCATGCCCTATGTGATTGAGGTGAACTGCAATCCGGATATCGCGCCGGACGCCGGCTTCTTCCGCGCCGCCGCCCAGGCCGGTATGTCCTACGCCGATATGGTGGAACATATCGTTGATATTGCCCTGCAAGAGAGGCACTTGTATGGTCGAGCCAGCGACAGATGTCGACGGTCCAAGTATATTACGCATCACCCAGCAGGCCGGCGTCTTTACCGCCGGGGAGGTCCAGTGCGTCCAGGAGCTCTGGTCTCAGTACCTGAACGAGGGTGAGGAGCGCAGTGGCTATTCCTTTCGCGTGTACCGCGAGGGCAGTGTGGTTCTGGGCTACATTTGCTTTGGCCCCCATTCGTTGACCGAAGGGACGTACGATGTGTACTGGATCGCGGTCTCCCCGGAGGCGCATCAGCGGGGCATTGGGAGCCAGCTCCTGCACGAGGCCGAGGAGGAGATCGCCGGCAAAGGGGGGCGCAAGGTCCTGATTGAGACCTCCAGCTCCCCGCTCTTTTCCCCAGCGCGTGCCCTATACACCCACTGCGGCTATCAGGTCGAGGCAGTGGTGCACGACTTCTATCAGGATGGGGATGACCTGCTGATCTTCTCCAAGCGCCTGCGGGAGAACCGCCGCAAGCCGATGGAGGAGATCGAGGTAGTGTATATGTAACATGCAGTGGGGGCAGTCACCATCCCCCAGGTGACAGGCAGGTGACAGTCACCTTCAAGGTGACTGTCACCTGATACCTCCGAGGTGACTGTCAACTGCTGTTACGGCCACCAGCGGCCCACGTCGAGGATGGCGCGGGCGGTTTCCTCCAGGGCTTTTTCCGTACCCAATGCCAGGATGACCTCTTTCAGGGCGCCCAGGTCGCTCAGCAGGCTACGCCGCCGGCGCGCCGCCAATACCCGCAGGGTCTCGCGCCAGAGGGCGTACAGTTCGGCGCGCGGCAGGCCGGCCAGGCCGGATGCCAGGTCTGCCAGGGCGCGGGCGCGGTCGTCCTCGTCCTCGATCTGGCGGGCGGCGGCCAGGGTCTCCTGGAGGGCCTGGGTGCGGAGGTCGGGCGGGAGGAGAGGCGCCAGGTCTGCCAGGGCGTCGGCGCGGGCGTCCTCGTCCTCGATCTGGCGGGCGGCGGCCAGGGCCTCCTGGAGGGCCTGGGTGCGGAGGTCGGGCGGGAGGAGAGGCGCCAGGTCTGCCAGGGCGTCGGCGCGGGCGTCCGCG
>JACIWP010000156.1 GCA_014360855.1 Anaerolineae bacterium | reverse complement strand
TGCTGGCCGGGGCCATGGGGCGCCGGCGGCTGGTCACTGTCCCCAACGGGGGTGGGGAAGAAAAGCGTTGAGCCTGGCAGGGACAATCCCTGCCCCATGATAAGGAAAAGCCCATGTCTGACAAGGTGTTGGTGGCGTATGGGAGCAAGTACGGTGCGACGGCGGAGATCGCCGGCCGCATCGGCGAGGTGCTGGGGGCCGCCGGGTTCACGGTGGATGTCCTCTCCGCGGACAAAGTGCGGGATATCTCCTCCTACAAGGCCGTGGTGCTGGGCAGTGCAGTGTACGCCGGCAGTTGGCGCAAAGAGGCCGCCAAACTGCTGACCTCGGAGGCGAACGCCCTGGCGGAGCGGCCGGTGTGGCTTTTCTCCAGCGGCCCGACCGGCCCGGGCGACCCGGTGCAACTGCTCAACGGTTGGCGCATCCCGGATGCCCTGCGGCCCGTGGCGGAGCGCATCAAGGTCCGCGATATCGCCGTCTTTCACGGCGCCATTGATATGCAGAAGCTCAGCCTGCCGGAGCGGCTGATCATCAAGGGCATCAAGGCGCCGGCCGGCGATTTCCGAGATTGGGCGGCCATCACGGCCTGGGCGGAGGACATCGCGCGGGCGCTGGGGCCTGCATAAACGCTCATTTGCGCGCTTCAGGAGCGGGGATGTGTTAAAGCAGGGCTGGGTGGCGCTGGGACTCCTGGTCGCGGCCGTGATATGGGCCATGATCACGAGCTGGCGCCTGCTGTATCACGTCAGCTATGCCCTGGCGTTCATCCTGGTCCTCTCCCTGCTCCTGACCCTCAATGACCTGATCGGGGTGCAGGTGGCGCGGGTCAGCCGCACTCACCGCTCGCAGGTCGGCAAGCATTTCGACGAGGAGTTCACCCTCGTCAACCGCGGCTGGCTCCCCAAGCGCTGGCTGGAGGTGCGCGATCATTCTACGCTCCCCGGGCATCGCGCCGGCCGCGTCATCAGCGGCCTGGGGCCGCGCCAGCGCTATATCTGGGCGGTGCGCACCTACTGCGGACACCGCGGGCGCTTTCGCCTAGGCCCCTTAAGCCTGCACAGCGGGGACCCCTTTGGCTTCTTCTTCCTGTCCCGCCGGCTGGCCGGCGAGGGAGAGCTGATCGTCTATCCCTACACGGTGGACCTGCCGGGCCTTCAACTCCCCTTTGGCGAGCTTTCGGGCGGCACCGCTATGCGCCGGCGCACCCAGCACGTCACCGACCAGGTCGCCGGCGTGCGCGAATACGTGCACGGCGACAGCTTCAACCGCATTCACTGGAAGAGCACGGCGCGCGTCGGCCGGCTCATCTCCAAAGAGTTCGAACTGGAGCCGGTCACCGACATCTGGCTCTACCTGGACCTGGAACAGCACATGCATGTCCGCGCACCCTGGGCGGAGGAAGTGGATCGGAGCGGGCCGGCGGTGTTGTGGGGGGAGCACCGCACTCCGCCCCTGCCTCCCAGCACGGAGGAGTATGCGGTCAGCGCCGCCGCCTCCCTGGCCAAACAGCTCCTGTCCATGGGACGCGCGGTGGGGCTGGTGGCCTATGGACAGAGGCGAGAGGTGATGCCGGCCGACCGCGGCCCGCGTCAGCTCGTCAAATTGCTGGAGGCGCTGGCGGTGCTGGAAGCGCGCGGCACCGTGCCTATCTCGCTGGTGCTGGAGGCGGAAGCGCGGCATCTGCACCGCGGCACGGGGTTGATCGTCATCACGCCGGCCTTCGACGTGGAATGGGTTCGGGTGGCCCAGGCGGTGGGCATGCGGGGTGTGCGCCTGGCGGCAGTGCTCATTGTCGGGGAAAGCTTTGCGCCGGCGCCTTCCATCGTGCCGGTGCAGGCCGCACTGCAGTCCAGCGGCATCCTGTGCACGGTTGTGCGCCGGGGCGATGACCTGGCGGAGCGCCTGCGGTTCCCGGCCGGCGGCTGATCCCCCGCCGAGGGCCATCTGACAACTGCCCCAGGCGTTTTCGCGGGATTTGCATACATTTGCACGGCGTGCTATAATAAATAGCTGAGTGAGCGCCGTATCACTCAATGCCTAATAGTCGCACGCGATGATGGTCGACGCCACGGAAGGGGTCGACCATTCTTTATATCGCGTCCAGAAAAAGAACGCATAAACCGGTGCGGTGTGGCGATAAACCGTGGACGAAGTCGTCTACCAGTGCAAGGGTCTCAATGATTCCGATATCGAGCAGTTACAGCGCGTCGAGGCGAGCATGGCCATCCTGGCCGATGTCAATCGCTCCGATGTGCTGTTGTACTGCTTGCTGACGCCGGAGAAGGCGGTGGTCGTGTCCCATTCGCGCCCGCACTCGGTGTCGCCGGTCTATGCGGAGCCGCTCGCCGGCCTATGGGTGGGGCCGGCGCAACAGCCGCTGGTCTTCCGGGTCCTGCAGGGGCGCTTCGGACTGCGGACACAGCGCTCTGCTGTCGCGAACGGCGCCCCCATCATGCAGAAAGTCCTGCCGGTGCGGAACCGCCAGGGGCGGATTATCGCCGCCCTCTGTGTCGAGACCAACTTGATCGAGCACGAGCGCCAGCGCCGGCGCAGTAAGGTGTTCCAGTGGGCTGTGCGCCAGCTCCAGCAAATGGCCGCACGCGGCGAGCTGGCGGACGCGGCATCGCTCACGCCCTTTGGCGAGCACGATGGGATTCTCCTGGTGGATCGCCAGCACTGCATCCGCTACGCCAGCGGCATCGCCACCAACCTGTACCGCCGCATCGGCATCATGGAAGGGCTGGTCGGCAAGCGGCTGAGCGAGCTGGGCACGCACGACGCGGAGATCGTCGCCCCAGTGTTCGACGGCTCCCACTGCATCCAGCAGGAAACCGATGAAGGGGGCCGCACCTGGATCAAGCGCGGTGTGCCCGTTCTGGCCGTCACCGAGGGGTGGAAGCGCTGGTCGGTGCTGGAACCACTGCTGGTGCGGCACCTGGCGCGGCGGGTGCAGGCGAGCCTGATACTGATCCGCGATACGACGGAAAGCCGGCTCAAAGAGCAGGAGATCAAGGTCAAGACCGCCCTCATCCGGGAGGTGCATCACCGGGTCAAGAACAACCTGCAGACCATCGCGGCGCTCCTGCGCATGCAGGCCCGCCGCAGTCAATCCGAGGAGACGCGCCAGGCTCTGCAGGAGGGCATCAACCGCATCTTGAGTGTGGCGGTGGTGCATGAGTTTCTGGCCCACGAAGAGGCCAACGCGGTCAGCCTGCGGGAAGTGGCTACCAAGATCGTGCGGCAGATTCGCCAGGGCATTGTGGCGCCGGACCAGCAGATTCACATCACCATCGAGGGGGATGATGTGCTGTTGCCGGCCCAGCAGGCGACATCCTGCGCCCTGATCATCAACGAGCTACTGCTGAATTCCATTGAGCATGGCTTTCAGGGGCGCACAGGCGGGCGCATCGCCCTTTCCATCGGTGTGCAGGACAGCAACGTGCGCCTGTCCGTTCAGGACAACGGGCAGGGCCTGCCGGCCGATTTTGACCTGCGCACCGCCGGCAACCTGGGCCTGCAAATCGTGCGCACCCTGGTCCAGGACGACCTGAAGGGCACCTTCTCGCTGGAAAATACGCAGGATGGTGTGATCGCCGTGATCAGCTTTCCAAAAGGCATATCAGGAGGTGACTAAGTGGCAGATCGCAAACGGATCATAATCGCAGATGATGAGTCCATTATCCGTATGGATCTGCGGGAAATGCTCACCAACCTGGGCTACCTGGTGGTGGGCGAGGTGGCCGACGGCCGCAGTGCGGTTAACCTGGCACGCGAGCTTAAACCGGACCTGGTGGTCATGGATATCCGCTTCGAGGGGGATGATTTCGACGGCATCGATGCCGCCAGAATCTTGACGGAGGAGCGCATTGCGCCGGTCCTCTTGCTGACGGCCTACAGCCAGCGCGACCTGATCGAGCGGGCCAAGGACGCCGGCGTCACCGGCTACATCGTCAAGCCCTTCCGCGAGTCCGACCTGGCCGCGGCCATTGAGGTCGCCCTGGCACGCTTCAACGAGCTGAAGATGTTGGAAAAGGAGGTCGGCGATCTCAAGCAGGCGCTGGAGACCCGCAAGCTGGTGGACCGCGCCAAGGGTATTCTCATGGATGTGCAGGGGTTGACCGAGGCGGAGGCCTTCCGCAAGATCCAGAAGATGAGTATGAACACCCGCAAGCCGATGCGCGAGGTGGCGGAAGCCATTATCCTGGCGCACCAGGCGAGCCAACAAGAGTAAAGGCGTTCCTTCCCCAGGTAATTGCGTGGGGCCAGGTCTCCGGCCGGCCTTGGCCCGGAGACAGCAAAGAGGCGGAGAAGGGACGCGGCAGTCCGAGGGGTGATTACTGCCGTGTCCCTATTTTTATTTTCCCACACCCTTTCTAAAGGAGGTATTTCCATGAACAAGCCGGCCGACCTTCCGGAAGTGATGGCCAGGGTCAAACAGGACGAAGTCCGGGTGATTACCTTGCAATTCACCGATGTCACGGGCACGCTGAAAAGCGTCAATATTCCCCCCAGCAAGCTGGAAGAAGCGGTGCGGGTCGGGGTGTGGTTCGATGGGTCATCCATCGAGGGTTTCGCCCGCATTTATGAGAGCGATATGCTCCTTATTCCCGATGTGACCACCTACACCACCCTGCCGTGGACGAAGGAGACCGGCAAGGTAGCGCGCATCCTGTGTGACGTGTACACGCCGGCCGGCGAGCCGTTCGAGGGGGATCCCCGTTATATTCTGAAGCGCGCCATGAAGCGCGCCGCGGACATGGGCTTCACCTTTAATACTGGCCCGGAGATCGAGTTCTTCCTCTTCAAGGCGGAGAACGGCCCCGTGGCACGTCCCACCCCCTTCGACACAGGCAGTTACTTCGACTCGTCCCAGGGCGACCTGGCCGCGCAGGCCCGGCGCGAGATGATGTTCGTCCTGGAAGAGATGGGGCTGGAAGTGGAGATGGCCCATCACGAGGTTGCCCCTGGCCAGCACGAGATCAATATCCGCTACAGCGACGCGCTCACCTGCGCCGACAATGCCATTACCATGAAATATGCCGTGCGTTCCGTGGCGCAAAAGTACGGCCTGTACGCCAGCTTCATGCCGAAGCCCATCTACGGCGTGAACGGCTCCGGCATGCATACGCATCAGAGCCTGTTCGACAAGGACGGCCGCAACGTTTTCTACAACCCGAATGACCCGTACCGGCTTTCGGAGATCGCGTATCATTTCATCGCCGGCCAGCTTGCCCATGCCCGCGCCCTGGCGGCCGTTGTGGCGCCGACCGTCAACTCTTACAAGCGTCTGGTGCCCGGCTATGAGGCCCCGGTCTACGTCTGCTGGGGGCAGATCAACCGCTCCGCCCTCATCCGCATCCCCATGGTCTCCAAGGGGCGGGAGCAGTCCACCCGCGCCGAACTGCGCTGTCCGGACCCGAGCTGTAACCCGTACCTGGCGTTTGCTGTCATGCTGGCCTGCGGCCTCGACGGCATCGAACGCAAGCTCCAGCCGCCGAAACCGATGGAGGAAAACGTGTTCGAATTCGACGCCGTTCAGCGCGAAGAGGCCAACATCGTCACCCTGCCGGGCAGTCTGTACGAGGCGCTGGAAGAGCTGAAGAAGGACACGGTGATCCAGGAAGCCCTCGGCCAGCATGTATTCCGCTGGTTCCTGCGGGCCAAGGAGCACGAGTGGGATGAGTACCGCGCCCAAATCACGCCGTGGGAGCTGGAACGCTACCTGACCATGGCCTGATAGGGCGCGTCCTGCGGTGGGAAGCGGTTCAGGCCGCCGGCCATCCCCTTTGCACACGGGTGGCCGGCGGCTCGTTTGCCGGCCATGCCAGCTCCACGAAGATTCCCTGACACGGCGCCCCCTGGCAGTAGCCGATGCGGTGCGCCGTGATATCCACCGTCAGCGACCATAAGGTCGCCATAATGCGATCATGATGGCACAGCGGCGTGTCGTGATCCCTGAGCACCTGCTGTGCCCAGCTCCACGCCGGCTCCGCCGGTCGGAGCGCCAGCTCCCGCAGTTTCTCCGCACGCCGGCGCGAGTGGGCATGGACGCGCCGGCCATGCAGTCTCTGCATGTCCGGATGCTGGAAGTGATTGGTGACCGCCAGCCAGCCATCCCCCTCGCGCACTCGTTTGGCCGTCGGGTGGGCCTCCACCACTGCAAAGCCGCCGGCATCCACCAGCAGATAGTTGAACGCGTGGAGCACCGGCAGGTCAAGCAGTAAGGCAACCGCCTGCCGGACGGTGGTGCAGGTCTCCAGCAGAATGCGCGGCACAAGGTGGAACGGGAGACCTGGGGAAAGCCTGGCCGGCATCTCGGCCTGCACCAAGTGGAGCGCCGCGAACAGGCCGGCCTGATTGACGCCGTCATAGCGGCCCCCAATGAGGCTGGCATTGGTGCCCAGGGTCGCCAGCGCGCCGGCCGGCCCGGCGTACAGCAGATGCCGACTGCGCTGGGAGCTGAGGAAATCATAGTTGCGGGCGACCATGACATGCCCATCGGCGGAGCGCCAGGCCAGGCTGGAGCACCCGCCGGCCTCGCCCGAGGGATGGTTCAGGGAGAAATGCGGCAGAACATCCTCCCACGGCCGGCCCTGGGCGTCCGCATAGCCGCGGTACTCGTCCAGCAGGGGCGGATATATGTCCCGCACCACGTCCGCGCAGGCGCGCGCAAAGCGGAGGGCGCGTTGAGGATTTTCCGGGGCCGGCAACTGCCGCAGATCAGTGACCGCGCCGACGGCATACCCGCAGGCATAATGGTCGCCGGCCAGTTCGAAGAAGCGGTAATCGGGGTCTGCCAGTTCGGTCGGTAGGTTGGGCATGATTGATTCCAT
This sequence comes from Anaerolineae bacterium, assembly GCA_014360855.1. NCBI lineage: Bacteria > Bacillati > Chloroflexota > Anaerolineae > Anaerolineae bacterium. The sequence continues at coordinate 761 of JACIWP010000156.1, read as the reverse complement.
TGTTCCTGGATACAGGGTCGGTCAGCTTGACGCCGGCGCCTCGATCGAGTTCCTCACTCTCTGCCAAGCCTGGCGGATGGCCTGCAGTTCGCCCCATGTGCTGGGCATTTCCCCATAGCGCATGCGCACATAGGCTTCTGTGATACGTTCGATATCCTCGCTCTCTGCCTCAGGGAACGCCCGATACAGCAGGGAAAGGTATTCGTAGGGCGTGAAGACCGCCGGCCGGGGATAGCCGCGCCCCGCCGCAAGCTGACACATGTTCAGGTAGACGTTGCGGATGGAAATCTCCGCGTACCATTCCATGCCCAGCCGGCCGGGGCGCAGGCCGGCCAACCGGTCCAGCATGCTCTGCACCAGGTTCTGCAGGTTATGCAACGCATCTTCCCGCCATGTTCCGCCCGGCAGGGAGCGCCGGCGCTCCTGAGGGCCTTCTGCCGGCTCGCGCTGGCCCAGCTTGCGCAGGGAAAGCGCCAGGCCGGCCAGGCTGATCATCAGCAGGAGCGCGATCATCAGCCACTTGGCGACCTCCCCCCAGGGGATGCCGGCCCCCTCTCCGCCGCTGGGCATCGGCGTGGGCTGGGGAGCGGGCGCCGGCGGCTGAAAGGCCGCCAGGCCTTCCGACACCCATACCGCGAGCTGTTGGACCAGGCGGATGAGCCATTCCAAGATCGGCTCCATGACCACTCCCAGCGCCAGCAGGCCCTGGTACAAGGCCCGTTCCAGTACATGCCCCAACGGCGCGAGCCAGAGGCCGAGCT
>JACIWP010000155.1 GCA_014360855.1 Anaerolineae bacterium | reverse complement strand
AATCTGGCCTGCGATAAGCTGGGGCTGGACACCATCTCGGCCGGCGCAGTGCTGGGATTTGTCATGGAGTGCGTCGAGCGCGGTTTGCTGGATCACCCGGATGTCGCCGGCCTGCGTTTCGGCGCCCAGGAAGCGGCTCTGAAGGCACTGGAAGATATCGCTTTCCGCCGGGGTTTCGGCGACCTGATGGCCGAGGGAGTGCGGGCGCTGGCCGCCCACATCGGGAAAGGGAGCGAGCGCTTCGCCATGCACGTCAAGGGATTGGAGTTCCCCGGCTATGATCCGCGCGCAGCGTTCGGCGCCGGCCTGACCTATGCCGTCGCCCCGCGCGGTGCCTGCCACCGCCGCGCCTGGCCCCCTCGCGAGGTGCTCGACGGCCTGAACCCCTACACCATCGAGGGCAAGGCGCAGTACATTAAACGGCTCTTTGACGAGCGCATTATCATGCACTCCCTGCTGGTGTGCGACTATGCCGGCTCCGGCATGCAGTTAACCATCGAGGAGTACGCGGAGTTCCTGGAGGCCATCACCGGCCAGCACTATTCCGCGGAGGAGCTGTGGCAAGCCGCCGACCGCATCGAGACCACCATCCGGCTGTTCAACGTGCGGGAGGGATTCACGCGGGAGGACGATACCCTGCCGGCCCGCATCCTGGAGGAACCGCTACCGGACGGTCCCGCCAAAGGGCAACTGTTCGGACGCGCCGGCCTGGAAGCCATGAAGGACGAGTACTACCGCCTGCGCGGCTGGGACAAGAAAGGCGTTCCACTGCCGGAGACCCTGCGCCGCTATCACATCACCTGGCAGGAGGGAGAGTTGTGAGCGCACCCAAACATCCCGCCGTCACGATCAACGCCGCTATCTGCACCGGCTGTCGCGCCTGTTCCGTCATCTGCGCCCTCTCGCACGAGGGAGCGCTGGAACTGGCCGGCGCCCGCATCCGCATCGAAAAACACCTCCCCGATATGGACAAACGACCCATCTTCAAGCCTACTGCCTGCCACATGTGCGTCAAGGCGCGCTGTGTAGCGGCCTGCCCCACCGGCGCGCTGGTTCAGCGGGAGGATAACGGCCTGGTAGTGCTCCATACCATGTTGTGCGATGGGTGCGGCCGATGCGTCGAGGCCTGTCCCTTCCATGCCATCTGGATGGATGAGCGCCATGGGGTAGCCATCAAATGCGACCTCTGCGGCGGCGATCCGATGTGTGTGCGCTACTGCTCGCCGGGAGCGCTCAGCTTCTCCTATGCCGGCAAGGATGAGTCCAGCCGCGGGTAGAGAAATGGCGATCACGGTTCTGCTGATGGGGGTTATACAGTCAGCGCTTCCTGGCCGGCTGGAGTACCAACCCGCCGGCGGGGAAGCCCCCACCCTGCGGGAATTGATCGAGGCGCTGTCGGGGGACAGCGCCTCGCTTGCCGACATCTTGCTCGACGAGCACGGGGATCTGAGGCCGGATTACGTCGTGCTCATCAACGGACAGAACGCTCGTCTTCTGCAGGGGACGGAGACCCCCGTGCCGGACGGTTCCACGGTGATCATCACCGCCCCCATCTCGGGCGGATAGCCTAGCGCCCGGGAACCGCTTCGCGCGCGGCGCAGGGGATGGACTCCGGCGCGATCTCGTGGCGCGGCCGGCACTCCCGCACCAACTGCGGCGCATGCAGGATGACATCCACGCCAATCTGGGCGCCAGTGCGGTAAATATGGGAGCATGAGCCATCAGGCGTCTTCGGCACCCAGATCTCCCGCAGGAACTTGCACTCGTTGTGCCCTAACTCCTCCTGGAAGCGGCGGTGAAGCTCATAACACAGCTCATCCACACAGGTCAGATCATCATCAGGTGAAGTGCGGCCGTAGAGCAGGCTGGTGCACATGATGCAGGCCGCCAGTGCCCCGCAGAGATGGCGCACCTGGACGATGGGCACGCCGTCATCTCCCACCTCCTGGTAGCCGGCCGCCACGCCGGCCAGCAGTTTGGTCATGTCCACGTTCGGGTCCAACCGATGGCTCCCCCCGCCGCCGTGAAACCCGGTGACCGCCTTCACCATCCTGGGGTCCGTGATCTGCAGTGCCTCATTGATCGCCAGGAACACCGACTCACTGCAGTGAAAGCCTTTCTCCTTGTATTCCAGCGCCTTCCTGCCGGCCAGCTCCACTTTCTCCCGAATGGCCTCTTCGCCCAACATGCCGCCCTCCGCACAGATAGGACCAGGGATAGATGATGGATACATTATACACAAATTTGTGAAAAGGGCAACCAACGGGGATACAGCGTGCGGGCGCGGGAAATTACCAGGCGCGGCGCCAGTTGACAATGTGGACGCAGGCGTCCTGGAAGGGGCCTTCCTGATGATGCGGGACCACCGCCACGGGGCTGAGCGGCTGGCCGGCATTGTCCACGACCACCACATGCCAGATGTTCGGGGTCGGGCCGAGGACGACATCCCACTTGCCGATGTCCACTCCACCCTTGGAAGTGCTGTACGCCTCGTTGCCCCAGATGTCATAGACCCGGATGCGCACGCCCTCCAGGGGATGGCCGGCGCGGTCCCGTACTTCCCCGCGGATATACTGCGCCATACAGCCGGCGCTCAGGTCATGCCCGACCTCCTCTTCCAGATAGAACGCATAGCGGCCCGGCTGGGTGGGCGTGGAAGAAGGGGCCAGAGGGGTGAGGACGGGGGTGATATCCGCCGGCGTCGGTGTACGTGTGGGAACCAGCCACGGCGTCGGCGTCGCCACCTGGATCGTGGGCTGGGCGGTGACCGCCGGCAGGGTCATGATGATAGTGGGCACAGGGATAGCCGGCGGGGTCAAGGTCGGCGTCGCAGTCGGCGGAAGGGATTGCGGTGCAGGGGTAAGTTCAGCCAGAGTCTCGGCCGGCGCCGGTGGTGCCGGCGGCCGCAGAAGCTCCTGCCGGACGTTGGTATAGATGACAAAGCCGGCGACCATCACGAACAGCAGAACCAGCACAAAAGCTATGGCTGAGAGCTTATTGACCTGCACCTTGCTGCAAGCCTCCTGTTCCACCAACGTTCATGTCCATGATAGCACAGCGGTGTTCGTCGCGCAACCACATCCGCGCAACTGTCTGACAATAGACGTCCGAACAGGACACGCGGTTCCCGATATAACAAAAACGGCGGGCTGACAACAGCCCGCCGTAGCACCGCCTGTGAAGACGCCGGCTCATGCCTTGCCGTAGAGCATCTCCGCCACCCATTCCAGGCCCAGCTCTTCCAGCTTGCCGCGGGTCGGCCGGCCTTCCTCATCCCAGCCGGCCATGCGATAATACTGGGCGCGGGTCTGCAGGAACTCTTCCGGGGTGATGACCAGGCCGGCAGTCGGTCCACCCACAATCGGCTTGAACATTTTCGGCGGCAGGGTGTCCTCTTTCGAGGTGAATCCCTCGCGGGCGTTGAACGCCCTCTGCAGGTTGACGGTGCGCTCGCCGACCTTCATAAGTTCCCACACGCTCATGTTCCAGCCGGTGACCGCCTGCACGAGGGTAGCGATCTGGCTGGTGTGATAGAGCTGCCAGGCCGGCCCCCACACGAACTGGCACAGGCTCAGGGCGTTGGCCAGGTTATACACCCACTGCGTGTAAATGGTGAAGCGCAGTTTCTCGGTGTTCACCAATTGGATATCCTCGATGGGGTCCAGCAGTCCCAGCTCCGCCATGCGGTCATCATAAGCGCCGGGCACATAGGCAGGATCATGCTCATGGGACTGATGATCCGCTCCGTAAGGATTGATGGCGTAGATCACCTCCAGATTGCGCTTCACCCGCGGCATATGGGCCGGGAACTCATGCGCCTTGGTCGCCACCACCAGCTCTTCCGCGCCTTTGCCGATCTTCTGTGCCGCCCGCCAGGAGCCTTCCGCCAGGAGGTTGCCGAAGCCCTCGCGTTCGCAGATCTTCCGCACCATCTCCACCATGGCCGCGGCATTGCCGAAGGTCAGCTCGATGCCGTCGGTATCCTCCTTCGTCAGGATGCCGTGCTCGTAGCAGTCCATGGCCCAGGCGATGACCGCTCCCGTGGAAATGGTGTCCAGGCCGTACTTGTTGCACAGCTCGTTGGCCTTGCAGACGGCGGCCAGGTCGCTGACACAACAGTAACTGCCGAGGGTGGAGAGGGTTTCATATTCCGGCCCGCCGTAGCGCGGGTCAACCGGATAGGGCCCCTCTTTGATTTCCACCACGCGCTTACAGCGCACAATGCATCCGAAGCAGGTGTCGTTTTCCTTAAGGATGGTCTTGGCCATGGTGGTGCCGTCAATGGCCTCCCAGCCATCGAACACGCCGGTCTCCCAGTTGCGGGTGGGAAGCCCGCCGACGGCCTGCTGGGCACCGATGGTGGCGGCGGTGCCGTAATCGCGCATGGGGGCGACATCCGACTGGGGGAAGCGCTGAGCGCCCCATTTGGCGAGCTGGGAGAGCGCCTCGCGGTCCTTGATGGGCGGCCGGCCCTTGGTGCCGCGCACCACCACCGCCTTGAGGTTCTTCGAGCCCATCACCGCGCCCATGCCCGTGCGGCCGTTGGCGCGGTTGCACATGTTCATAATGGCGGCATAGCGCACCAGCTTCTCGCCGGCCGGCCCGATCTGCAGGATCTCCACCTTCGGATCGCCCAGCTCCGCCTTGATGATGTCCTCGGCCTCGCCGGTGACCTTGCCCCAAAGGTGCGAGGCATCGCGGATCTCCACCTCGCCGTCATGGATCCACAGGTAGACCGGCTTGGGAGCACGTCCCTTGATGACGATGCCCTCGAAGCCGGCGGCTTTCAACTCCACCGGCCAGAATCCGCCGGCCTGAGCATCGCCGATCGCGCCGGTGACCGGCGACTTGGCGTTGGCCGAAACCCGGCTGGTGCCGGAAATGGGCGCGCCAGTCGTGACGCCTACGAAGAGGGTGAGCACGTTCTCGGGGGAGAAGGGGTCTACGCCGGCGGGCGTTTCCTTGAGCACGTAATAGGTGCCCATGGCGCTCCCACCCAGATACATGCGGAAAAACTTCTCCCCGGGTTCCTCGATGTGCCAGGTGCCGTGGGTCAGGTCCACATGCAGGATTTTGCCGTTGTAGCCGTAGGGCATAGTCATTCCTCCAGCAGATGAGATGGGTTTGGTCAGAGAACGGCCGGCGGAGGGCCTCCGGAGGCCGTGGAACGCGACTGCATCAGGCTTTGGGACACATGTTGGGCTGTCACATCCCCCCTTTCCATTCAGACCGGCAACTATATGAGGGTGATGGCGAACGCGGTTCGGCTTGTGATATATTTCTATTATATCATAACCTGTGCAGAGGACAAATGGGCGGAAAGAAACATCATCAAGGGACAGCGGATGCTGTATGCGTGCATCACGTTGGCATAGAAAATGGCCCCTGCTTCCCCCATTCCGCATGCGGGAACGGGGATCGAGGCCATCGGAGACTGGTGAGCCGTGCGCGATTCGAACGCGCGACACCCTGCTTAAAAGGCAGGTGCTCTACCGGCTGATTTCACCATACTACATGTAGTGTGCCCTTGCCCATTTTCCCCGCAATGCCCCTACATGTAGTGGTATGCCTCTTTGCAGAGTAAGGTTGTCAAGGTGCGCAGATTTTTTAAGCTTCCTTTAAGGTTCCCACCAAAAGCGAAAAGCCCCGCCAGGCTCGTTTGCACTGACGGGGCCTTGTGTGCTATCATGGCCACCGGTCAGGTGCCGTGCTCACCTGGCCCACGCCCCGGGGTTGCCCGACAACCGCCGGGGCAATGCTTTCACGGCCCTATTGTACGTCAGCCGTTCCGGTGCTGTCAACCCTGCCCAGTCCGGCGAATTCAGTAAAATGGGCGGTTCTCTGCGCCTGCCCCTATGTTTCCTGCATGTTTCGCATAATTTCTGCCATTTTCACGTCAAAAAGGCCGCATTCGCTTCACCGCAAAAATTGGCCGAAAAGGTGAACAAAAGCGGAACTCTCGGCCTTCCACAAAATTGCCGATTTTGCGGTCGTGCGCACGGCACTCGCCGCGCCGTCATGGGCGGTCAGGTTGTAGGGATTTCACCCCCTATCCCCATGATGACCCTCGCCCCACAGATGGGGCAGATGCCTGTCTTTGCCGCCTCGGCCAGCAACTGCTTTCGGTAGCGCCGCACGGTCTTTGGCGAGACGCCGAGCGCCGCCGCAATCTCCGCCGTATCCCAGCCCCGTGCTAACAGCTCGGCGCACTTCCAGCGCCGCAATGCCGCCATATCCCGCCGCCAAGCGTTGTAGCGCCGCCTCCCGCCAGCCCGCCGGTAGGCTTCGCTATCGCTAACCAATGCGCTCCAATTGACATGCTTATTCATTTCTTTCGTGGCCCCCGCTTATTCGCTCATTCTGGTCAGCCTGGTAAAATCACGCAGGCGCATGACCACAATGCTGTCGTCATAACGGCACCCGTGCTGGTGTAGGATGGCCACCGCCACCTGCCCGGGCTTCGCCGCCGCCTCGGCTTGGGCTATGGCGTCCAGAAGCCACAGCGGCAACTTCCGCCTGCTTTTGACCTCGATTGCGGCCCACGTCGTGGCTACGTCCGGCGCACTGCCCCTCGCCCGTCCGCTAACAGGAATGCGCTGGCCGCCCAGTCGCTTGGCGACTTCACGCTCCGTCCGCTTCCACGCCTTTTCAGCCACCTGACTGCTCCCCGCCCTGTGATGCAGGGGGACGTGAAGCGCCGCTAATCCTGCCTTCCACTATCTCCGCCGCTCGGTCTTCAGCGCCCAACGCCGCCCAGTCGGGGCTGACCTCTATGCCCTGCGTGGCATACCATATCGCCGCTAGCAAAAAGCCCAGGGCCTCGGCTGGGCCTCGCCGGGCCAGCAGGGCAACAAGGTCGGATATCTGCGCCTCGGTCAGCAATGGGTCATCGCTCATTCAACGCCTCCATCATCACGTTGCTTTGCACCGCCGTTAGGATGTACTCCCGCAACCGACTGTCACCCCGTGCTTTCCAGCAGTCCGTCCAATCCTTGAAGCCTTCCGGCACCCGCAAAAGCCTCGCCCTTCGTGTCCGGGCCAGCCAAGCTGACGCCGCCTTCTGCCCCGCCGGGTCTGCGTCAAGACCAATCCAGATGCGCCCGTAATTCACCAGCACCGGTAGCCACAACCTTATGTCTTTGTCGGATGCAGACCCGAACGTCGCAACGTCCAGGGCGTCGCCGCAAAGCCGACACAACAAAATGGCGTCAAACTCGCCTTCGACAAGCGCCAAATCGGGCTTGCCTTGCAGGTAGTCAGCGCCGAAAAGGGCAGGGCGGCTTCCCTTGATGTGCACGTACTTCGGGCTGTCCATTGGCCTGCGCACTTTGACATACCAGGGGACGCTCCCGACAAGGCCAGGAATAACGACGCCCCGGGGCAGAAACACGTCCACGTCTCCCCAGCGGTCTTTGCGGTCAGCGGGGATGTAGCCCAAGCGCCACAGCCGCACGTCCTCAAGGGTTATGCCTCGCTGTGCCAGCCAAACCCTGGCCCGCTCACCAATGGGCGACAGCAGGGCTTCGTGGGCCTCCTGGACAAACTGCGCCGCCGCTTCCCGCCATGCACGGCTTGGCGGCTCCCGCAAAGGGGCGC
>JACIWP010000154.1 GCA_014360855.1 Anaerolineae bacterium | reverse complement strand
GCATCTCGCCGGCGGTGCGGATGATGAGGTCCGGGTCCGGCAAGCCGGCGGTGTACAGGTATGAGCTGACCACCTCTTCTGTCACCTGTTCCGGCGTCAGGCCATCCGCCATCATGCGGCGGATGGCATGGACGATCTCCTGCCGGCCGCCGTAATTCAGCGCCACGTTGAGGATGATGCGGTCGTTGTCCTTCGTCTGCTCGATGGCAGAGCGCATCTTGTTCTGCAGATGCTCGGGGATGCGCTCCAGACTGCCGATATGGCGGATCTGTACCCCCTGGGCCTTGAGGCGCTTTGTCTCCCGGTCAATGACCTCGCTGAACAGGCGCATCAGGTGATCCACTTCTTCCTGCGGGCGCGACCAGTTTTCCGTCGAGAACGCATACAGGGTCAGGATTTTCACACCGAAGTCGACGCAGGCCTCCAGGATGCGCCGGATGTTTTCGGTGCCGGCGCGGTGGCCGGCGACGCGCGGCAAGCCGTGCGCTTTGGCCCAGCGCCCGTTGCCATCCATGATGATGGCCACATGGGTGGGCACACGCGTCAGGGGTTCATATCCTTCTGTCGCCATAGTTCAGGCTCCTTCTCTTTCGGGCAGGCCGGCGAAGAAAAAGGGCGAGGAGATCGCCTGGCGCGAGCCCTCGCCTCACCGGGTTACTTGAGATGCATTCCGAGGAAGCCGACCGGCTAAATCTCCAGGATTTCCTTTTCCTTTAGCTTGCCCAGCTCGTCAATGCGGGCGATGAACTGGTCCGTCAGCTCCTGGACCTTGTCCCGCCCCTTATGGAAGTCGTCCTCGGAGATGATCTTCTCCTTTTCCAGCTCGCGCAGGTCGTCAATGGCACTGCGGCGGATGTTGCGCACCGCCACGCGCGCCTCTTCCACCCGCTTGTTGACGATCTTGACCAGCTCCTGCCGGCGCTCCTCGTTCAACCGCGGGATGACCAGTCGGATGATCTTGCCGTCGTTGTTCGGCGTCAACCCCAGGTCCGACTTCAGGATAGCCTTCTCGATGGCGGAGAGAATGCTGGCATCCCACGGCCGAATGGTCAACAGCCGCGGCTCCGGCACCGAGATCGTGGCGAGCTGGTTCAGCGGGGTCGGAGTGCCGTAATAATCCACTTTGATGCGCTCCACCAGCGCCGGGCTGGCGCGCCCGGTGCGCAGCGCGCGCAGGTCTGCCTGAAGCGCCTCCACCGCTTTTTCCATTTTCTCGGTTGCTTCGGCTAATACTTCTTCGATCATGGGCGCCTCCTTCCTTACCGCGTTACTCGCGGTCCTGCGGCTAGCCGCGACAGATGATGGTGCCCACCGGCTCGCCCAAGACCACTTTCTCCAGGGTGTTCGGCTTCCAGAGATTCACCACCACGATGGGCAGGTCATTGTCCATGCACAGCGAGATGGCGGTGCTGTCCAGCACCCCCACGCGCATGTTCAGCGCCTCGATGTAGCTCAGGCGGTCGAACTTTTTGGCGTTGGGATTGATCATCGGGTCTTCGGCATATACGCCGTCCACTTTGGTGGCCTTGACCAGCACCTCGGCGTTGATCTCCATACCGCGCAGAGCGGCGGCGGTGTCTGTGGTGAAGTAGGGGTTGCCGGTGCCGGCCCCAAGGATGACCACCCGCCCCTTCTCCAGATGGCGGATGGCGCGCAGGCGGATGTACGGTTCAGCGATGGCTTTCATCTCGATGGCCGTCTGCACACGGGTGACCACGCCGGCGCGCTCCAGAGCGTCCTGCAGGGCCAGGGCGTTCATCACCGTGGCCAGCATGCCCATATGGTCGGCGGTCGCCCGCTCCATGCCGTGGGCCAGGCCGTCCTTGCCGCGCCAGAGGTTGCCGGCGCCCAGCACGATGGCGATCTCCACCTCATGGGCCTCTTTGACATGCTTGATCATCTGTGCCACTTCATCGGCCCGATGAGGGTCAATGCCAAAGCCACTTGGGCCGGCAAGGGACTCACCGCCCAACTTCAGAATGATCCTGCGGTACTTCACATTGCTCATACACACAACCTTTATGCAAGATGGGACTGGCCTGCATAAGCAGGCCAGTCATACCGTACTGAATTGGGGGGATTATTCTCCCACCGAAAAGCGCACGAAGCGCCGGACGACGATGTTCTCCCCCATCTTGGCGATGGCCTGGGTGATAAGCTCGCCCACGGTGATGTTGCCATCTTTGATAAAGGGCTGGTTCAGGAGGCAGGCTTCCTCATAGAACTTCTGAAGCTTGCCCTCGACAATCTTTTCGATGACCTCCGCCGGCTTGCCCGAATCGGCGAGCTGGGCGCGGTAGATCGCCTTCTCCCGCTCCAGCACCTCGGGCGGAATGTCCTCCGGCCGGATGTACTGCGGGCTGGCGGCCACAACCTGCATCGCCAGGTCATGCGCCAACTGCTGGAACTCGGGCGTGCGGGCGACGAAATCCGTCTCGCAGTTCAGCTCGACGAGCGCCGCCACGCGGGCACCGGTGTGCACGTAATGCCCGATAATGCCCTCGTGCGCCTCGCGGTCGGCCTTTTTGGCGGCCTTGGCCACGCCCTTCTCGCGCAGGATTTCCACGGCCTTATTCAGATCGCCGCCGGCCTCTTCCAGCGCCTTGCGGCACTCCAGGATGCCGGCACCGGTCATTGCACGCAGTTGCTTGATGTCTTCGGTCGAAACAGTCACGGTAGTATATCCTCCTGCAGTGGCAGTATTATTCTTCCTCTTCCTCTTTCTCTTCCTCGCCCTCATCCTCGTCATCCGCCAGCTCGGCGGCGGGGATGTCCTCGTCCTCCCACTCCTCGTCTTCGCCCTCGTCCTCGGACTCGGACTCGCCGCCGAACTCGCCGGCCTTCACCCGGGCCAACAAATCAGGCGCCAGATAGCGCTCATCCCCTTCCGCCTCCGGGATTTCCTCAATCTCTTCCTCTTCCTCGGCCTCCGCCTGCAGGGTAGCCCGCAGGTTCTGGCCCTCGATCACCGCGTCCGCGATCTTGCCGACGATGAGCTTGATGGCGCGGATGGCATCGTCGTTGGAGGGGATGCAGATATCAATCGGGTCTGGGTCGCTGTTGGTATCCACCATCGCGATGATGGGGATGCCCAGACGATTGGCTTCTTTGACCGCCAGCTCCTCTCGGGTGGTGTCGGTGATAAAGACGATGTCGGGCAGGCGGTGCATATCGCGCAGGCCGCCCAGCCGGCGCTGAAGCTTGGCGATGAGCCGCTGTTTGGACAGGGCTTCTTTCTTGGTCAGCCGGCTGAACTCGCCGCTGGCCAACTGCTGTTCCATCTCGATGAGCTTGTCAATCCGCCGGCGGATGGTGACCCAGTTCGTCAGGGTGCCGCCCAGCCAGCGCTCATTGACATAGGGCATGCCGCAGCGCTTGGCCTGCTCCTCGATGGTCTCCTGGGCCTGGCGCTTGGTGCCAACGAAGAGCACGATGCCCCCTTTGCTCACGGTATCGCGCACCAGCGCATAGGCCTTTTCCAACTGTGCGACGGTCTGCTGCAGGTCAATGATGTGGATGCCGTTGCGCTCCGTGAAGATGTACGACTTCATCTTCGGATTCCAACGGCGGGTGCGGTGTCCGAAGTGGACGCCGGCTTCGAGCAGTGCTTTCATTGTGACGATAGCCATTTGTTTCTGTTCCTCCTGATGGTCGTTGTACGTCCGCCCAACATCCGCCTGCCCGGGGACCGCCTGACAGAACAATGTCGGGCACATCATTGTGTCCGACCATACGCCGTCAGCCGGCACGACCCAAACAGTCCGATGGGCGTGCGTGATAAAACTGCATGCGGCAAGTATATCACAGGGGACATATTCGGGCAAATTTTACCGACACTTGCGCGCCTTGCCGGCCCATGCTACAATATAGTTTAATTCGGCATCGGCTGCGCGATGCGGAGCACGAATAGGGGCGGAACATGATGATCAAGACTGAGGCGGTATGGACCCACGAGCCGGCGGCCTGGCAGTGGGACGAGAAGGGCCGGCTGACCGCGCAGGCCCGGCCGCAGACCCACTTCTGGCGCAAGACTCGGAGCGGCTTTATCTCCGAGAACGGCCATCTCTACGCCGTCCAGGTGCGCGGCGACTTCATCGCCCAGGTGCGCGTCAGCGGCCGATTTGAAAGCCCATATGACCAGGCCGGCTTGATGGTCGTGGCCGATGCGGCCACCTGGCTGCGCGCCGGCCTGGAATACATCGAGGGTATCTGCTATCTGACCAGCGTGCTGACCCTCGACTTCTCCGATTGGGCGATCAGCCGGCCCGTCGATAAGAACAGCATCTGGCTGCGTATGGAGCGCGATCGCGACGCAGTAGTCGTGTCCGCTTCCTTAGATGGCAAGCATTATTTCCCCGTGCGGGAATGCCATCTCTCCGATGCGCTGGCTCTGGAGGTCGGCCCTTACTTGGCCTCCCCCATGGGCCGCGGCTTCAGCGCCTCGTTCGAGGAGCTGGAAATTATCCAGCCGCGCCAGCCGCATCCCTGACGCCGGCCGCCCCTTCGCCGCTCTCTTTCGAACAGGCCGCACCCTGCCCCGCCCCGCCGGTGTTATCATTTTCAGGTAACCTGCCGGCCTTATATGTTCACCTCCCCGTCCGGTATGGGCCTGGAGGAGCAACAATCACCATGAAAGATACACCCTTGTACGGCGGCATCGAGGCCGGCGGCACCAAATTCGTCTGCGCCGTCGGCAGCGGCCCGGACGACATCCGGGCAGAAGAGCGCTTCCCGACCACCTTTCCGGAAGAGACCATCCGCCGCGCCATCGCCTTCTTCCGCCAGTGGCAGGATGCCGGCGGGCCGGCGCTCTCGGCCATCGGCATCGCCTCCTTTGGGCCGCTGGACGCGGACCCGACATCTCCCACCTTCGGCTACATCACCATACCGCCCAAGCCCGGCTGGGCCAACACCGATTTCGCCGGCGCGGTCCGGCGCGCCCTGGGCCTGCCGGTGGCGTTCGATACTGATGTGAACGCCGCCGCGCTGGCCGAATGGCGGTGGGGCGCCGGCCAGGGTCTGCATACCCTGGTCTATCTGACGATCGGCACCGGCATTGGGGGCGGCGCTGTGGTGCACGGCCGCCTACTGCACGGCCTGGCCCATCCCGAAATGGGGCATATGCGCATCCCCCATGACCGCCGGCGCGATCCCTTCCCCGGCACCTGCCCCTTTCACGGCGACTGTTGGGAGGGGTTGGCCGCCGGCCCCGCCCTGGAGGCGCGCTGGGGCCGGCCGGCGGAAACCCTGCCCGCCGACCATCCCGCCTGGGAGCTGGAGGCGGAATATCTCGCCCTGGGCCTCATGAACCTGGTGTATGCGCTGGCCCCCCAACGGATGATCCTGGGCGGCGGAGTCATGGAGCAGTCCCATCTTTTTCCCCGCATCCGTCAGCGACTGCTCCAGCTTCTCAACGGCTACACGGCCAGCCCAATGCTCCTACAGGATATCGAGCGCTATATCGTGCCGCCGGCGCTGGGCACACGCGCCGGCGTCCTGGGCGCCATCGCCCTGGCCCAACAAGCTTTGTATGCCGGAGGGGAATGATGCCCCAACAGCCTTTCCTCGACCAGGTCGCCATCGTCACCGGTGCTTCGAGCGGTATCGGCCGCGCTACAGCGCTGGCGCTGGCGCAGTGCGGCGCCCACATCGCCCTGGCCGCCCGCTCCGCGGATAAGCTGGAGGAGACGGCGGAGGCCGTGCGCCGGCTGGGGCGCCAGGCGCTGGTCATCCCGACGGACGTCCGCCGGCGCGAGGACGTCGCCCGCCTGGCGCGTCAGACACTGGAGACATGGGGACAGATCGACATCTTGGTCGCCAACGCCGGCGCCTATATCCGCACACCGGTGCCGGCCATGCGCGTGGAGCACTTCGAGGAATCCCTCCAGGTCAACTTTTACGGCGCGCTCTATCTCGTCGTCGAGGCCCTGCCGGCCATGCTGGAGCGCCGGCGGGGGCATATTGTGCTGATCAGCTCCATGGACGCGCAGAAGGGCATGCCGCTCGACGCGCCGTACGTGGCCGCCAAGTATGCCCTGCGCGGTCTGGGAGAGGTGATGCGGCAGGAACTGCGCCCGTACGGGATATTCGTCACCACGGTCTTTCCGGGACGGGTGGACACCCCGCTGATTGACTACCTGGATGTCCCACGCATCTCGGCCAAAATCCCGCCGGCGCAGGTCGCCCACGCCGTCGTGCGGGCTATCCGCCGGCGTCAGCCCGAGGTCATTGTCCCGCGCTACGCCAAGGCGCTGGTATATCTCAACACCCTCTCCCCGCGATTGGGAGATTGGCTGGTGCGGGTCTTCCATTTCGAGGGCTGGGACAGGCGCACCAGGCCTGACACGCAAGGACAGTAATTTCCGCAAGGAAAGGATCGCTCATCCATGGAACAGTACCGCACGGACGCTTTCATCGCACGTCCACTACACTCTTGGCTGTACCCGCTCAAGGTCGCCTATGTCCCTGGGCCGGCCCATCCCCTGCTGGAACGCGTCGTCCGCGGCTTGCTGGAGCGCTTCCGCCAGCGCGGCCACTATGTGCTGGAGGAGCCGGCCCCGGATACTGAAGTGCTTCTCACCACCGCCCGTTTCGAGGAACCGCTGAGCTGGCGCCAGGCGCTGTTATTCACTGCACGCCGGCGCTTCCGGCTTCAGCGCACCCCAACCTTGTTCACGCTGGTGCACATCCTGCCGGACGCCTTTCAGCGGGCCATGGAGCGACTGCGCCGGACACTGGCGCGGCCTGCCCCGGAGCCGGCCGACTTTCATTTCGCCGGCCTGGCCCCGCAGGCCTGTCAGGTGCTGTACGAACAGGGCAAGCGCGCCGGCCCCATCCTGGCCCTGGAACGGGTCGTGCAGGCCCAGGCCAAGAGCATCCGTTCCGTGCTGGTGGTCGGCGATGAAAAGGTCGAAGAGGCATATGTCTTTGACCTGGCCGGCGCACACCCCCGCCTGAGCGGAGCGGACTTCTCCGCCTTCTGCGATGAGCTGGCGCTGCGCATGGCCACCTACGCCTGTACCCACGAGGTCACCGAACATCAGATCATCGGCGAACCTATCCCGCGGGAGATATGGGATGAGCTGAGGACGCCGGCCGCCATGGCCCGCGCCGCGCGCGAGCTGGGCCGGCGCAGTTTCTTCACCGATATGGTGCGCATCAGCGACCTGGTGGAAGTGCCGTACATCGAGGACGCCGTAGCGCGCCAGTACAGCGAGGGATGCTTCGCCACATGGGAGCCGGCGCTGAACGCCCTCATCACCACCATCACCGGCAGTGCCCGCCCCATCAATAAAGACGAAATCACCGAGAACGACCTGGCGGTCATCGTTGGACTGCGGCCGGACGGCCGCGGCGCCCTGGTGCGCGAGGTGGCCGGCAAGGAGAACTCCCCGCCCTCCTCCGAAGCGGTCGAGCTGTTGTTGATGGACCGGGACTTGCCCCGCATCCGGCTGGGCCCCGAGTGGGGCGATTGGGAGGAAGTGCCGGTGGCCCGCTCCAAACTGCACGGCCATCGCGGCGTGGCGGCGTTCGACCCGGCAGTAGTAGAGTTTGTCCCGCTGGATGAGGCCTACTACTATTTCCCGGTCTCCTGCGCCACGCAGGCCCAGGCCG
>JACIWP010000153.1 GCA_014360855.1 Anaerolineae bacterium | reverse complement strand
AGCTCCAGCCGGTGACCGCCTCGATCAGCGTGCGGGCCAGGTTCTGCATCCCAACGAATCCGCTGAACATGCATAGGCCGGCGCAACTCTCGACCTCAGAATTGGTGGTCAGCAGGACATCCAGGAATCCTGTTCCCTCCGGGATGTACTTGGACGGATCGGGCATCAGCAACTGCATGCCGCCGAGGCCGCCCTTCACATGCCGGCCGGGCGTCGGGTCAAACTGATACGTGCGCGCGTAGCCGGGCGAAAGGCGGGGGTCATGCATAGGCAGTTCAATGCCCTGTACCGTAATCAGGCACTCATGGCCCTTGCCCAGCTCATCTGCCGCGGCGGCAGAGCCCTTGGCCAGCACCTTGCCGATGCCCTTCTGTTCCGCGATGGCCCTGGTCATGGCGACGATGGCCTCGGCGTTGCCCCACTTCAGGTCGATGCCATCCAGCTCCTGCTTGGTCAGGATGCCTTTCTCATAGCATTCCATGGCCCAGGCGATAGTCATGCCGGTGGAAATGGTGTCCAGGCCGTAGCGGTTGCAGATGTCGTTGCAGGCGAAGATGGCTTCCGCGTCCTTGTTGAGGAGCAGGGTGCCAAAGGCAGCCGCGGTCTCGTACTCCGGGCGTTCGGTCGCGCCCCGGATCCATTTGCCGTCCTTGACCTCATAATGGGCGCCGCAGACCAGGGGGCAGTTGGCACAGCCGTAGGGTTTGACCTTGTATTTCGAATCGAGGTTCTGGCCGGCGATGGCGTTGGCGCCGTCCTCGCCGAAATCTATGATGCCCACGCCGGCCCAGTTTTTGACCGGCGTGTCTCCGCTGAGGGCCGAAGGCGCATTAAAGGAGCCAGTGCCGTGCTCATGAAACGCCTTGGCCAGGTCGGAGTTTTTCATGGCGGCGGAAAGGGCACGTTGCACCTCTTTCAGCCGGTCGGGGTAGGCTACAGGCACTTCGCCGGTGCCTCGCACGACCACCGCTTTGAGCTTCTTGGAGCCCATCACCGCGCCCGCGCCGCCGCGTCCGGCGGCGCGATGCTTATCGTTCATCACGGCCGCCATGTACGCGAGCATCTCGCCGGCCGGCCCGATCATAGCTTCCTGGGCATTGGGATCGGTCTCTTTGCGCAGTGCTTCTCGGCCGGCCTCCGAGTCCAGGCCCCAGATGTGCTTGGCGGAGCGGATCTCGGCCTGCCCGTCATGGATCCAGAGATAGACCGGCTCCTTGGCGGCGCCCTTGATGAAGACCCCGTCGAAGCCGGCTTTCTTCAGCTCAGGACCGAAGAAGCCGCCGGAGTTGGCATCGTTCCAGCCGCCGGTGACGGGGGACTTGCAGACCACGATGTAGCGGCCGGTGAACGGGGCGCCGGTACCGGTGAGCAGTCCAGGCACAAAGCCGATCACATTGTCCGGGCCCAGGGGGTCGACGCCGGGTTTCATCATGTTGTAGAGGATGCGGGCACCCAGGCCGTAGCCGCCCAGGAAGTTCTTGTACATCTCCTCGGGGAGCTCCTGCACCTCGATAGAGTTCGTGGACAGATCCACCACCAAAATCTTGCCGATATACCCGCCTTTCATGAGATTCCCTCCTTGTGCTGGCGTGCCCGAGGCGCTACAGCTCGCGCTCGGCGACCTTGCCCTTGGGTTTGACACTCATGTCAACCATGGAGAACTGCAGATCGCGGTGCGTGAATGGCTCCACTTTCCAGTCAAGTTTGTAGTGCTCTTTCCGATGGACCCATCCCCAAGGATTTTCCGGGGTGTACGGCTTCATCCAAAATTCGGTATCGTCCGCCACCGGCGAGGAGATGATGAGCTCGTACTCAGAGGTGCCCAAGCCGTTGTAGATGGCGGAGTTGATCTGCACCCACTGGCTGACGCCGGCGAAGCCGGCGCAGTTGGTGAAGCGCTCCGTGCCCGGCTCGGCGAAGCCCAGCTCCTCGGCCTTGGAGCCGGGGACGACCGCACGTGCCTCCGACATCTCCAGGCAGGCCATGTCAATGGCCACCGGGTCCTTTGAGGCGAATACGCCGAGGTTGTGCACCAGGGGCTTGTCACTCCAATTCACGCAATCGCACCAGGGAGTCAGATCAACGGCATAGGTGACGTAGCCGACCTTGTCCTTGCCGATGGCGTGCACATAGGCGGAGAAGGCATCCGGGATGGTTGCCGCCCAGAGAAGCATGATCTCCGGGGGCGGCTGAATGATGCCGCCGAACAGGCCTGGCCCGAAACAGGCCGCACACATCTGGCATTTCTCTCGGTCGAAGTGCAGGGTGTTGTTTTCCCAGCGGAAGGCGTCGAAGGGGCAGTTCTTCATCAGCCTGTCGATGCCGTTAGGATGGGGTGCCTGTGCCGCGGCCTGCGCGGCCTGTTGGTTGATGCCCCAGTTGCGGATGCCGTACATCGGATGATTCAGCAGGTGGGTGCAGAGCTTACCGCGCTTGGAGCCGCAGCCGATGCCGACGTTTTTGAGGGCGCCGCCGAACACGCCCATCGGGTGCCCTTTGAAATGGGTGAGCACGATCATCGCGTCGAGATACTTGAGGCCTCGGCCCATGTAGGAATGGGTCAGGTACACCCCATGCGGCACTTCTACGCGGACCTCTTCTTCACCGAATTCTCCGTCGCAGATCCAGATGGGACAGCCCAGGGTTTCTTCGGTGAGGCCGTGGCGCGCCGCCGTGCGCAGCATGTCGGTGCGGGTGGCCCGGGAGGAGTATTCGTTGAAGCAAATCGTCGTGCAGTCCACCACGACCGGGTGCGCGCCCAGACGCTGGATTTCCTCCACGATCGAGCGCACGTACTGCGGGCGCAGGCTGAGGGAGTTGCCATGCTCGCCGAAGTGCATTTTGATGCCGACCCAATCCCCCGGGGAAAAGAGTTCGCCCAAGCCGGCATCGCGGAACACCTTGACCGCCTTGAATTTGATGCTTTCCGCCAGGCTGTTGGCCCGGTCGTTCATGAAGAACACTTGGGACGCCATTTTACCCTCCTTGACAATCGCTAGGCATGAACAATCTTACCGAATGGCTCGCTGTCCCGGGGATGGCTTGCTCCGATACCACGTGCTGACTGCCTGGGAATACACTGCACCTCCTTCCTTGCCACCGGGCCTTCGATCAGGTCATGACCTGGGATTTGGTGGCGATGACGCGCGCCAGGTTTTCCAGTTGATAGGCCAGGCCCGCCGCGCTCTCCAGCGCGGCCGCCGGCGTGTCCAGCACTTCCTGCAGGTGCCTGGCCGTGTCCAGGCACTTCTGGGCCATATCCGTGCCCTCCTTGCCGCGCAGCCAAACCTTCTTGCGGCAGGACGCAACCCATTTCTGGGCGCTCTGCAGGTACGATTCCAGCTCCTCGAACTCCTCGGCCGAGTAATGGGGCTTGACCGCCGGCAGTTTTTCCACAAGCTGACCGATGATGACCACGGTCTCTTCGATGAGGTCTCTGCCGTCTGCCACTGTTGATTTCACCCTCCTTTCTCTGATGTTGTGACGCAGGCGCTCAGACCGCGCTGCCACTCCTTTGCCAGTTCGGCGATGCCCTCGCCGATAAACACGATGGTGGTACCGCGCGCTTCATCCGGCTTCCAGAGCCGGTCCGCCTTGGAGTGGAAGGCGGTGCGCACGCACTGGAAGACGAAGCGGTGGTCGTAGCCGGCAAACCACAGCACCCCCTTGCCGCGCAGGATCTTCTTGCCGCTGTGGGTGATGAGGTCGCTGATCCAGGCGTTGACCTTGTCCTTGTCCAATGGGCGGGTTTCGGTGAGCACCACGCTCTGGAAGTCGTCCACAGGTACCTCCTCGTTGTGGCCGTGGGTGTGACGTTGGGCGGCTTCGGGAAGCAGGTCAAAGCCGGGGATGCCGTCGAACAGGTCCACGTCGATGAGGGCCTCGCGGCCGGCCCGGCAGTACAGGGTGTGGTACAGCTTGGCGAGGGGGTTCAGGCGGTACAGCCGGCGCTCCAGCCGGGTGATCTGCTCGGGTGCGGCCAGGTCAATCTTGTTGAGCAGGAGCACATCCGCCAGGCAGACTTGTTCGCGGGCCTTGCGGTACTCGTCCAGGTTCAGCTCGCCGAACTGGGCGTCTACCACCGCTATCACTGCATCCAGCCGGAAGTGATTGCGGATGCGGTCAATGTAGAAAAGCGTGACCATGTACTCCGGGATGTCGAGGCCGCTCGATTCCAGCAGTACGCGGTCGAAATCCACTTCCTGCCAGGAGAATTGGCCCGTGCCAAGACGGTCACAGCGGGAGTACAGGCGTTCCAGGTCCCAGAGGAGCTTGGTCTGGGGGTCAATGAAGATGGAATTGCCGGCGAAAACCTGGACATTGACCGCCTCGTCTTCGATGAGCTCCTGGTCAATGCCCACCTCGCCAAACTCCCGCAGGACCACTTCCACGCGCTCGGCCGGCCGGCGCAGGGAGAGGAGGTGGTTGATGAGGGTGGTCTTGCCGGCGCCCAGGAAGCCAGTCACCAGGGTGACCGGCTTGCGCAGGTGGCGCGCCGGCGGGATGGTGGGGTCCTCACAGCATGCATGGGTGTGCGCTGTCATAGCCAGTACGGAGTCCATTCACTGCCTCCCGGGTTCACCCGATTCGATGAGGGTGGTATTGCTGGCCGGCCTGGTGAGGATCAACCGCACCAGGTCCCCCAGATGCGCGATGGTCATGGTGTGCACGTGACAGATGTCGATGGAATTGTCCTGCAACAGCAGGCGAATGATACGGCAGTGTTTGTGCTTGAGCCGGCGCACCCACTTCCAGAGGCAGGGACAGGATGCAGGTGGGTCTGAGGTGAGCAGAATGACATCGGGCTCCCACTGTAGGATGGTAGCGATAATTTCCTCCGGCGGCTGGCGCGCCTGCAGGACCTTGAGTTCGGCCTGGTCCCCGAGCAGGTCGAACAGGCCCATGGTGAGCATGGTCTCATCCGCCAGCAGGAGGACGCGCGGCCGAGCTGGCGGTAGCTGGTTCTCGGTGGCCGGCGCTGGCTCACGGGCCATACATGTCGCCCCATGCTATGAACGAACGGTCCCGGGCAGAATGAAACGGCGGAGATGGGAGACCCCCTGCGTCCGAGTATATTATAGCGGTACGGCCATGTGGGGGGAAGAGCCGGCCGGCTCAAATATGTTGTCCAGATGGACAAATCGGAATAGTACTTTTGGGCAAAGCGGCGGCGAGGGGTCAGAGCACGTCCTTCACCAGCCCGATGCGTGAGGCGTAAATGGCGGCCTGGATGCGGTTGCGTAGATGGAGCTTGTCCAGGATAGTGCGCAGGTGATTCTTCACCGTGCTCTCGGAAATATACAGCCGGCCGGCGATCTCTTTGTTGGATAGGCCCTGGCCGACCAGGGTGAGGATTTCGATCTCCCGCTCGGAGAGGGTTTCGGTAAGCTCCGCTGGGGCGGCATGCGAGGGAATGGAGCGCTGGAATTCCCGCAGGAGTTTGGCGGCGATGGCGCCGGAAAGGGGCGCCTCGCCGCGCACCACGGATTCGATGGCTTCGAAGAGCTGGTTGACCTTCAGGTCCTTGAGGAGGTAGCCCTCGGCGCCGGCGCGCACCGCCTCGAACAACGCCTCATCCTCTTCCGAGACTGTGAGCATAATGATCTTGATGCGCGGCAGTTCGCGCTTGATCTGGCGAGTAGCCTCCAACCCACTGCATACCGGCATGGCAATATCCATGAGGATGACGTCCGGTTGGGTCTGGCGCGCCAGTTGGACGGCCTCCTCGCCGTTGCCGGCCTCGCCGACGACCTCGATATGGGGGCGGGATGCCAGGGCCGCCAGGACGCCGCGGCGGAACAGCAAATGGTCATCCACCACCAGGACGCGTATGGGCTGGTTCACTGCACACCTCCTCGGCCGGCCGCCAGCGGCAGTTCGAGCGTGAGGCGGGTCCCCTGCCCGGGCTGCGAGAAAAGGGTGATCGAGGCGCTGATGCTGGCGGCACGCTCGCGCATGACCTGCAGTCCGAAGCGCTCTTTGCCGATGGTCTCCATCCGCTCCGGGTCAAACCCCAGGCCATCGTCCTTGACGCAAATTTTGAGGGTATGGGCGTCCTGAGAGAGGCGCAGGCCGATCTGGGTGGCGTTCGCGTGTTTGCGAGCGTTGGTGAGCGCCTCCTGGATGATGCGAATGACCTGCAGACGCTCATGCTCGGAGAGTTGAGCCGAGATCGTCCCTTTCACCTCCAGCGCCACGTCAATGCCGTAAAAGCGTTTCAGGTCCGCCAGGTATTCCTGGAGGGCCGGCAGGAGCGGGGCTTTGCCGCCGGCGCCGGCGACGCGCAGATTAAAGATGATCTCGCGCATGTCCACGTATGCTCTGCTCAACGTCTCCTGCAGATCCACCAACAGGGAGCGGGTTTGGTCCAGGGCGCCCTCGGCGAGCAGTTGCTCCGCCAGAGAAGCCTTCAACTGCATGGCGCCAAGCAGTTGCGCCAGGTCATCGTGAAGCTCCTGCGCCAGGCGGGTGCGCTCCTCGATGATCGCCAGTTGTTTCACCCGCTCGTGAAGCAGGGCGTTGCCCAGCGCCGGCGCCAGTGCCTTGGCCACGTCCACCGCCAGGTTGACCTTCTCCTCGGAAATGGGGGGAGCGGAAGCGGTGGAGAAAAGAAGTCCTACCGCCACCATGCGATCCTCCACGGCGAGCGGGATACCCAACATGGCCCGCACGTTCCACCGTCGGCAGGTCTGGGTGATCTCGTCATCCGGCCCGGACGTGCTTTCCTGGTATACTATCGGCCGGCCGGCGGCAGCCACTTTGTGTGTGAAAAGAGTGTTCAAAAGCGGCAGTGGATACCGCAACGATTCGCGGACATTGGGGTCTTGGGCAGGGGGAAAGGCGTCGATATCGCCCCACAGTATGCCGGCGGTGCGCTCCTCGTTCAGGACATAGAGCATACCGTGTTCGGTGCCAAGGGACGCCTTCAGGCTCTGGATGACCAGGTCAATCTGCTGTTCGACGGAGAGGGTGCGGCTGGCGCGGCGGATGATGTCGAGGACGAAGGCCAGGCGGGAGCGCTGTTCCTCGAGCTGGTGGTTAAGCTGGCCGGCGTAATAATCTACGACCAGGGCGACAAATTTGCGGATGTAATACTGCAGTTCGGGCAGGATGTCGCGGTACAGCGTATCGCCGGCGCCCTGGAGCACCTCTCTGCACAGCGCCTCCTGCAGGAGCAGGCCCGATTCGATCATGTCGCTCAACGGGATGCCCAGCGCCAGGTATTTCCTGCGCGGTTCGTCGAAAATCCAGGCGGGGATGTCCTGTGGGTTATGGATCAGCGAGAGGATGAGTTCGATGGCGACCTGATTGAAGTAGGCAATCTGCTCGATACTGCACTGGCCGTAGCGCGTATAGGGCATCTCGCGCTGGATCAGTTCCGCCCATCGTTGGGCGATGACGTTCCTCTGTTCATTGAGGAGCACTGCGAGATTCATAGGAATCTCCTTGGCTCTGGAGACCTTCCCCGCGGGTGCATGGCCGGCCTCATCTCCGGCCGCGGTCCCGGCGCACAACAGACCATGCGTCTGCGTCTCAGTATATAATATAGGCGTTTCCACAATATGTCAATGTCTGCATCTGCTGACTCTTACCCACTTTCATAGGCGAGAGACCATCGGTAGGTGAAGAGAGCGCGTCTGATCAGTCGGGGCTTGAGGATCCAGGGCATAGCCAAGAGGCGCAGGGCCATCCAGG
>JACIWP010000152.1 GCA_014360855.1 Anaerolineae bacterium | reverse complement strand
GCGGGGGAACCCAGGGCGCGCCGGCAGGAAACGGTGATTGATTACGATTGGGGGCTTGGAAGCCCGTTCCCGGGCGTGCCGGCGGAGCGCTTCTCGGTGTGCTGGACGGGCAGTGTCCGCTTCGCGCAGGCGGGCGACTATCTCCTGGAAGTGCAGGCGGATGACGCGGTGCGCGTCTGGCTGGATGATGTGCTGATCGCCGATGCGTGGGGCCGGCGGGGCCTGCAGGAACTGCGCCTGCCCGTGCATGTGCCGGCCGGCGAGGAGCACTTCCTGCGCGCGGCATATTACGACCTGGAGGGGACAGCGCGGATCAGACTGCGCTGGCGGCCAGCCCCATAGGGCCTTTCAGCGTTGCGGGTTCTCGTCGGCCGGCTTCTTGCGGATGCCCAGCGCATCCAGCCGATTATTGAGCGCGACGCAGGAGATCAGCGCGGCGAGCGAGAGCCCGAAGGTCATGGCCGGCACCATCAGGATCAGGCTCAGCACAATAACCGTCAGGTTGACGATGCCGATGATGGCACAGAAGAACGGCCCTGCCAGCACCATGAACGCGGCGTTTTTCCAGGCTGTGAGGATTTTAGGCTCGACCTGGACCACAAACATCGGCACCAGGTACACCTGCAGTAAAGCCCAGAACAGCGTGATGCCGATCCAAATGGCGCGCACAAGGGCGGCCCATACGGCGTCAAATTGGCCGTAAAACCAGATGTTGGCGAACAGCAGGAGGCCTACTAGTACGTCCAGCAGTACCAGGGCGGTTCCCCGGAGGAAATACTGCCGGAACCCGTCGAAATAATCCCGGATGGAGATGGCCTTGTCGCGGGCGGCCAGGTCGCACACGTAGTGCAAGGCGACGATGGCCGCCGGCGCGGTGACGACCGGGATGCACAGCACGATCAAGAGGAGGTTGCACACCACAAAGGTGAACAGCTCCTCCCAGAAGATGCGCAAAGCAGACCAGACGGCAATGAAAGCGTCACGAATCCCCAGCATGGCCGGCCTCACGCCGTCGCAGTTTCAGCGACGGGGGTTGGAAGAACCTCTTCCGCCGCAGATCCGCTGTAAATTTGGTCCACGCTACTGCGGAGCTCCGCCGCCATCTGGGTAAGTTCCTGCGAAAGCACTACCAGCTCCTCCAGCGAGACGTTCTGCTCCTCGATGGCCGCGGCTAGTTGTTCGGTGCCGGCGGCGTTCTGCTCTGCAATACTGCTGATTTCGCTCAGGGCTTGGCTGACCTTGGCGATGCGCTCGTTCTGATGCTGGGTGGCCAGGGCGATGCGTTCACTGAGGCTGGCGATCTCCTGAACCTGGGCGAGCGCGGTCGGCATGCCGGCCAACAATTGTTCGATGGCCTTCAGGATATGCTGGCTCTGTTCGGTCACCTCCTCCGTTGCCTGGGCAGAACTGCGCGCCAGTTGGCGGATCTCATCCGCCAGCACGGCGAAGCCGCGGCCGGCGGCGCCGGCGCGCGCCGCCTCCACCGCCGCATTCAGCGCCAGCAGATGCGTCTCATCGGCAAACTTGGCCATCATGGCCACTGTGCGGCGGATGATATCGGAACGCTCGCCCAACTGCTGGAGCGCAGTGCTGGTCCCCTGGATGGCCTGGGCCATAGCGTGCGTTTGGACAACCGACTGGTTGGCGCGTTCGGCGATATCTTGGCTCAACTGTCGAATTTCCCCCATCGATGTGGCGATGGTGGATGTTTCCTCCGCTTGCTTGCCGGCGCCGGCGGCGATGTCCGCCACAGTGGAGCTGATCTGCTGAGAGCTCATCCCCACGCTTTCCATGGCGTTGGCCAATTCCTCCGAAGAAGCCGCCAGGCGCTGAGCCATCTGGTCGAGCTGGGAAAGGGTGTGTGAGAGATATTCCTGCAGTTTCGAGAAGGCCTGTGCCATGAGCCCCAGCTCATCGCGCCGCGAGCCTATGTCCAGGGAGTGGTGCAGGTCGCCGCCGGCGATGGCCTGCATGGCCTCAGCCAGCTTTCTCAACGGCCGGCGGATGTACACTCTCAGCATGAGCCAAACAAGAAGACTGACGCCCACCAGCAGGACTGCGCGCAGGATGATATCGGAGATCATGGAGCGTCGGATGGGTTCCAACAGGGCGGCGTGGTCCATCAAGATTTCCGCTACGGCGGCAACCTGGCCGGCGAAGTCTTTCACGGGGTACAGGTAAACGTAGTATCGGCGTCCGCCCACCGTGGTATAGGTATGTTGGGGAATGCCGCTTTCCGCCATCGTTCGATACAGGTCCAGGTCAATAGCTGGCTGATAGTACTCGCTTGCCGCAATGGGGGTCAGGGAGTTGGGATCGCCGGCGCGCAGGCGCGCCAGGTCAACGGCCAATATCCGTATGCGATACGGGACCTCCTTATCGGAAAAGTTCAGGTCGCGAAGGAGCTGATCAGTGAACGCGATCCCGATCTCCACCGTGCCGATGAAGCGATCCAGATAGAAGACAGGGGCAATGCCCCGGATGGAGAGGCCTGCTCTGCCCCATTCGACGCCGGCGATAGGCTTGCGGTTGGCAATCGCTTCCACCACCATGGGGCGGTCTGCCAGGGAATCGCCGTACTTATCCGGCTGATGAACGCGCAAGAATGAGGTGGACGGCGGCAAGTGAAAATGAAACTGGGCCACGGGGTAGGAAAGGCTGAGCGCCTGCCAGTATGTCTGGGATATTTGCAGCAGGGACTCTCGGTCTTGGTTGGAGAAAGCACCCTGAATGCGTTCATCCAGGGAAATGGCAGTGGCCAGTGTCTGAGCAAGTTCGGCATGCTGTCGGATATGGGCATTCAGGCTCTGTGCAAGCAGGTTTGCCAAGCGCGATTCCTGGCGCTCGACATCGGCGAGGGAGTCGCGGTAGCGCAAGAGAAGGGTGCCGGCCAGCGCCAGAAATAGGGTCAGGACAAATGCGAGCAGGAAGCTGGTGGTGATGCTTCCTGTGAAGCGCTGCCACAGCGTCAGACGAACAGGCTGGGGGGATTTGTTTTCTGCCACCGTCATTGGTCTCTCTCCTTCTCTCTGCTCCGAGGGGTCAGCCTCATGCTGTGCGGGCCGGCATTACTGGCGCCAGATCAGCGGCAGACAGGCACGCTGCGCGCCGCGCGTGGGCGTGGCTGTCGGCGTTGGGCTGGGCGCCGGCGTCATCTCGCGGACAAGTATATCATATGTAATGTCACATCCGCCAACGGCGGGATTGAACTGTGACACTGCGGCGAAGTAGACGCCCGAAGCGGGGCAGATCCACTGGATGGCGGAGGCCGGCGGATTGGTCGGGTCATCGTCGTTTTCGGCGAGGATGGTCACGCCGTCTGGCGCCAGGAGGCGGAGCCGCGTATCATTGATGAGGCCTCCGCCCAGGTTGGCCGTGCGGATGAGGTAGGTACTGCCGGCGAAGGCTGTGAATTTGACATAATCAATGTCGCCGGCCGCGTGGATATTGTGGTGCTGTGGGGTAGCCAGCGGGGAAATCGCGCGGGCCTGGGCCGGCGTGTCGTCCGGCTCATACGCATCGCGACAGGGGACGGGGGTGGCCGTCGCGGTGCTGGTCGGGGTCGGGGTGGGCGCCAGGCGGTCGCCAAAATTGACCTCGATAGAGGTATTGGCAAACACCGGCACCATCCAGTCGTTGGGTGTGGTGGAGATATACCCGGGCGGGTCGATTTCCTGGAGCCAGTATATACTGGGGACGATGTTTTCCATGCGGTACAGGCCGTCGCCGCCGGTGGTCTGGAGCATCATCAGGGCGCCGGCCGGCGTGCGCAGGATGATCTGCGCATTGGGCAGAGGCGGTTCATCATGGTCGCGCAGGCGGTTGCCGTTGATATCGTGCCATACCATGCCGTAGATGTCGCCGGCGCTGCGGGTGGGTGTGGGGGTCACGGTAGGTGTGGGTGTGAAGGTGCGTGTCGGCGTGGGCGTATGGGTTGATGTGCCGGTGGGCGTGATCGTGGGTGTGGGCGTCGCTTCCAGGTAGGTGATGCACAGTTCGGGGCGGTAGCTGAGTTGGGGGTATTCGCTGGAAGCGAGGTTGTACTGGACGGTATGGTCGCCGGCGCCGATCAGGATCACCCCGTGGTTAGCGGTAGGGTCATTCAGCCATACCATCACATCGGACGTCAGGTCGAGGGCCAGCCACTGGCCGGCGGCATCCATCTGTCCCTGCGCAGAGGGGGTGCCGGCGCGGTCCAGCGGCACATGATCACAGCCTGGCAGTTCCCAAGGTTGGGCCATGACCGCTTCTCGCCAGGTCACGTCGGATTCCAGCCACATTTTGTGAATGCGGAAGAGCCGTACCTGCATGGGGTAGGCCGGCGTGGAAGTGTAGGTGACGTACAGGCGCAGGACAGCCTGAGTGACGGTGATATCCATCGGCAGGCTGGGCATTTGAAAGCGGATGAGGGAGCGGCGGGAGCCGTCGGAGGCGATGCGCAGGGATGGATCGCTTCCTGTGTTCAGGGAGTCGGAGTAGCGGTTGATGTCGGCGTCGTCGGTGCCGCGGTAGCCGCTGACGTCCTGGCGCAGGCAGACGGTGATGGACGGGCCGGCGGCAGGTTGAGGCCGGGGCAGGGATGGAGGGGGCGGTAATGCGGATGTGTTGAGCTGGCCGGCGAGGCATATTGAGAGCAGGATGAGGGTGCCGGCCAGCGGTGGGATCCGGCGGGACATGCCGCGGCTCTCCATTGCCTGGGTTCGGATGCGAAGGTAAGTATAGCGAGGCGCGATGTGGATGTCAAGCCGGCCTGGCAGGGCTGTACTTTTCGAACGGATGTTCTGACAGCAATCTTTGTAGCAATCTGGTGGAAAGATTCTGGGTAAGTCCTGCACACCCCGATCAGAGACCCACGACATATAGGGGCATCAAGGTCGGGCGCCGGCACCTGTAGGATCGCAGGGCAACAAAAAGGTGGGCCGCAGAGGAATCGAACCCCTAACCCGCTGATTAAGAGTCAGCTGCTCTGCCAGTTGAGCTAGCGGCCCACAACTAAATATAGTGCACCACCGTGCTTATACCACTGTATATAGTAGTTCCCTACTCCTTTTCCCCCTGTCGGGCCTGTATGGAAGTGTTGTCAAAGTGTTGTCAAAATGTTGTCAGAACATCCGTTCGAAAAGTACAGCCCCGCCAGGGCATTTCGTTACAATCCGATTATACCGCGGATCCCGGGGCTGTCAAGCCCTCCGATAGCTTGTTTATGGTCACCTCTGCGTCCCGCAACCCGCGCGGTGGTGAGTTTGCAGTAGCACCCCCCATACACCTGGAACTGTCGCCATTCCATTTAGCTAATGCCCCGCGCATTCTTCCAGGCTATCCCCACGCGCAAGGCAATCCCTTGCTGGCCTTTCAACCTCTCGGGGACGGGTAGCAATCCATTCCCTCTAACTTCCCTGCAAAAGGATCGCGATGTAATCGTAGCCCGGGCTACGTTCCTGGAAAAGGATGTGTTTCTCGGCAAACTTCGCCCGATCCCACGTGCCATCATCGTAACGTTGGTAAAGTTCCTCGTAGGGCGTGGCGGAAATGATAAACGCATCCAGCGTGACATTTGAGGGGCCTCCGTGCCTGGCCAGCTCCTCCGCCAGTTTTGGAAGCCGTTCATGCAGGCGTGCCTTCTCGTCGTGGATGTAGGCCTTGGCATGCAGCATGCCGTGCGGTTCGACAAAGATGATCCGCTGGCTGTTGGATTGTTCGTCCAGCTCCCAGAGGATAAAATCCGGATAGAAGCCGGTGTTCTCAAAGAAGCCCACACCCTTGCCTCGAGTCAGGTTGCGTAACACATATACTTCCTGCTTGGCCAGTGCCCCGTCTTTTTCCGTCTCCCAGTAATCCCTCAAATCGCGCACGAACTGGGCCTCGCTTTTGTTGAGCGCAGGGGGGATGGTTTGCAGTTGTTCCACCTCTTGCACCAGCAAGGGAAGATAGAGATGACGGTCAAAGTAAATGCGGGGCAGTTTCTCGTTTTCCGCTCGATAAAGACGCTCGGATTCTTCGATCAACTTCTGGATGGCTTGTCTGAGCTCCTCATCGGAGCGTTTCACCTTGACGATGTAGGCCGCTTTCCTCTCGGAAAGCCGGTCTTTGTTGAGGGCCAGGTTGGGGTCGTTTTCGTCCAGTGGACGATACGCCATTGTCTGGGTTTCCCAACGCTCCCGACGGCGGCGGTAAAAGGTGTCCAGGTACTTGCGCAGGATGTTGCTCACAGCCTGCTGCAATAGCTCCCGTTCGGCAAAGTTCCTGGGGCGCACCACCGTTTCATCGGCAACCAGGGTGTAATCAATTTGCCCCATGAGTTTGCGCGGCGTCTCCGGGTGGATGATCAGATTACGCCAGCCTTTGCGTGTTTTGTAGTGCAGCAAATCCAGATACACCTGTTCCCAATCCACCAGCGCCAAACTGTCGGGCGGGATTGTGCGCTCTGCTCCCGCCCGCGCCTGCACATCGTGTAATCCGGTGGCCGTGCTGGCCATGGCCTGCACCTTGACGGACATGTCCACATGCACTTTGATGTGCTCATCGTGCTCGAGGACCAGACGTTCTTCGGCCACAAAGTCGCGTCCTTCCGGCGTGCGTGGGATGAGCAGGTCTTTCTTGAGAGCAGGTTCATTGATCCAGGTAAAGAGGGGCAATTCGATAACCGGCTCGGTTTCGACGCCCTCGCGTTCGAGATACTCGCGGAATTGGGCCATATAGTTGGCGCGCACGGCGAAGATGTTCAGCGTCTCCAGGAGGCTGATGTGCTTGGGATGCGGGCCGTCTAAAACGGCGGAGCGCTTCAGGCTGAAACCCTTGCCTTTCAACCGCACGCCGCGGCCGAATAATTGGATGATCTGAGAACCCTCGCTGCGCCCAATATTGAGCAGTCCCATGGTGGAGACCCGCCACGAATTCCACCCCTCCATGAATTTCTTCGCGCCGATGAGCACGTGGATGTGGGAATCCGGTTGGTTGATGTCGTTGAAGAGCGATTGACCAACGGCATCTTCTTCCAGGGTAATTTCCGGTGCCTGCTCCTCGACCAGTTTCTTGAAAGCCGAAGTGTCACCGATGTAGATGACGCCAAAATAACGCTCCGCGCCGGCGGCTTTCAGCCCGATCTCGCCAGCGCTGCCGCGAATATCGGCCAGGTGCAGCCCGCCGCTGGTCGCAGTATGGAAAATCCGCCGCAGGATATCCGTGTAAAGGGTTGCTGGCGTGAGCCCCAGTTCTTTCAGGTACTTGAAGCGGTCGATGAACACATCCGCCCCGTCCGGCCCGCACAGGCCACTTCGTCCTTTCAGCAGGTTCTCCATGGTTTCCTGCGCCCATCGCTTATCATTCAGCACATGGTGCAAGAACCGGGCAACGGTGAGCACATCGCTGCGCTTCTGTCCGCCTTTTGTGTACACCGCGTTGACCGTGCTGCCCACAAAGACCCAGAGCGGCTTTTCCAGGTTGTAAGGGCGCAGCTCGGCCGCCTGCTCCTCGTACAGGCGCAGTTGCTCGTAGAAGGAAAGCAGGTTGCCCAGCAACAGGGTTTCGGTGTGTTCCGGCCGGCCTTCGTCCCGCAAATTGAGGATGCGAAAGTCCTTGCCGAAGCCATCGCCGTAAAAGTAGCGGTAGGAGTAGTCAAAGACGATGGCCTTGCCGTACTCCTTCGTGAGTTCATCGTCTCCGGCGGCCGAGAGGGCTTGCCCAAAGGTGGCGCTGTATTC
>JACIWP010000151.1 GCA_014360855.1 Anaerolineae bacterium | reverse complement strand
CATACTATGCTCCTGCGGATTCTTCATGGGTGGGACTGCGGCGCGCTCCCCGAACGCCGGCCGCCGGCCCACGCGTCTGCCTCTCACTGCAAGCGTACATGATACGATAAGTCCCCAAAGTTGCGCAAATCTGCATGGTATGGTATGATAATTGTGTTGCGCTGAAGACGGAAGAAGCCGCCCAGCGCTTGCCAATCTCGCAGGAAAGGGGTGATGTACGGTGGCCAAGTGTGAGCTGTGTGGGAAGGGTCCCCAGTTTGGTCACAACGTCAGCCACTCGAACGTTCGCACCAAGCGCATGTGGCAGCCGAACGTGCAGAAGGCTACAGTTGTGATCAACGGAGTCGAGCGCACTCTGCGCATCTGCACCAAGTGTTTGAAGACGCTCAGCAAATCCAAAGAATGAGCGGGTTTGTACCCTGCACCCGGTGAAAGCCGATAGCGCCTGCTGTCGGCTTTTGTTTTTCCTCCCTGCCTATGGTTACACAGAACGCGCGATCAGTGCGCGTTCCGCGCTGGTCCTCAGACGGCGGATGGCCGCCGCGATGCCCTCCGGGTCGCTGAAGATGAAGGAGCCGGCCACCAGCACATTCGCCCCCGCCCGCACCACCTGCTCAGCGGTCCCCGGATGTATCCCCCCGTCCACCGACAGCTCCGCCCGCGCGCGTTGTTCGGTCATCATCTGGCGCAGCCGGCGGATCCTGCTCACAGAGCGCTCGATAAAGCTCTGCCCGCCGAAGCCCGGGTTCACCGACATCACCAGCACCAGGTCCACGTCCCCCAGGATTTCCTCTAGCGTCACCAGCGGGGTGGAGGGGTTCAGGCTGACGCCGGCCCGCACGCCCAGGCTGTGGATCTGCTGGAGCGTGCGGTGCAGATGAGGACAGGTCTCGACGTGCACCGTCAGGATGTCCGCGCCGGCCTGTGCGAACGCCTCCAGCAGGGATTCCGGCTTCTCCACCATAAGGTGGACGTCCAAGGGCAGACGGGTCACCCGGCGCAGGGCCTGCACCACCACCGGGCCGATGGTCAGGTTGGGGACGAAGTGCCCGTCCATGACGTCGACGTGGATATAATCGGCGCCGGCAGCTTCCGCCTCCGCCACCTGTTCTCCCAGGCGGGCGAAGTCCGCGGAAAGGATGGAAGGCGCGATCTTGATGATCATGGGACTGCTCCTTGCCGGCCAACGGCTCGCCTGCATTGTACACCTTTCGGGCCAAAACGCAAAGGGGAGATGATAGGAACGAGGTGACGGTCACCTGTCAGGTGACCGTCACCTTATGTCGGAAGGTAGGTGACAATCACCTTTCCAGGTGACCGTCACCTTGTGGGATCAATAGCCTTCCTCTTCGAGCACCACCTTGCCGCGAAAAACGTGGTAGATATAAGCGGTATACACCAGCATGATGGGCACGCCGATGAGGGCGATGATCAACATGGTCAGCAAGGTCAGCGGCGAGGCGGAAGCGTTATAGATGCTCAACCCCTGATAGCCGGCGATGTCCACGACGTTGCGCGCCGGCAGGAGGTAGGGATAGCATGCGGCCCCGAAGAGCGCCATTAATCCCGCAATCGTCAGGGAAGAGGCCAGGAAGGCCCGCCCTGGCTTGCCCTGGGCCAAGAGGATACGGGTCCAGGCCATCAGGGCCAGCACTGCCGCCGGCAGTGCCCATATGAGCGCCGGCTTGCCCTGGAAGCGCGCCGGCGTATCGAACCAGGCGGCGGCGCCGGTGGCAATGGTCAGGATCAGCAGGGCGATCCAGCCCCGGGAGGCCCACCGGCCGGCCCGCTCGGCCAGCGCGCCGTTGGTCTTGTTCATCAGGTAGATGGCGCCGTGGGTGACGAACATGGACAGCCCGGTCAAGCCCACCAGCAGGGAGAAGGGATTGAGCAGGGTGAAAAAGGTGCCGGCGTATTCCATTTCGGGGGTGAGAGGGACGCCGCGCAGGATGTTCCCGACAGCCACCCCCAGCAGGAGCGCCGGCACCAAACTGCCGGCGCACAATACGCCGTCCCACACGGCCCGCCAGCGCGGGTTTTCCACCCGACTGCGGAACTCAAAGGACACGGCGCGCATGATCAGGGCGAAGAGCACCAGCATCAACGCCAGGTAAAAGCCGCTGAACACCGTGGCGTAGACGTGCGGGAAGGCGGCGAACAAGGCCCCGCCCCCGGTCAGGAGCCATACCTCGTTGCCATCCCAGAAGGGGCCGATGGCCTGGAAGACCAGCCGGCGCTCGCGGTCACTGCGGGCTACCAGCGGCAGTAGAACGCCGGCGCCCAGGTCAAACCCGTCCAAAATGGCATAGCCGGTGAGCAGGACCCCGATAAGGACGAACCAGATATTCTGCAACAGGGCATGGCTCATCGTACCACCTCCTGCGCCGGCACCGCGGCCAAAGGCTCGGGGCCGCGCGCGATCTCCCTCGTCAGCAGGAAAATGAGCAGGGCGAGCAGTAGCGAATAGATCAGCACAAAGAGGATGATGGTCGCCAGCACCTGTTCCGCCGGCACTACCACAGAGACGGCATCGCGCGTGCGCAGTAAACCGTAGACCGCCCAGGGCTGCCGGCCCAGCTCCGCCGCCATCCAGCCCAGCTCCAGGGAGAGCCAGGGCAGGGGAAGGGACAGGAGCACGGCCCACAGGTAGGGGCGAGAGGTGAAGCGCCGGCTGCCCAACAGTAGCCCCAGCCAGGAGATGAGGATGAACCATCCACCCAGCAGGACCATCAGATGATAGGGGTAGAAGGCCAGCTCCACCGGCGGCCAGTTCTCGCGAGCGATCTGGTCCAGGCCGGCCACCGTCGCCTTGGGGTCGAAGTGGATCAGGAAGCTGAGGAGCCCCGGCAGGGCGATCTTGAGACGCACCGTCTGGTTGGCCGTATCGGGAAAGCCCCAGAGGATAAGATCCGCACCGCTTTCGGTGCGGAACAGCCCTTCAAATGCCGCCATTTTCGCCGGCTGGGTCAGAGCCACCTGCACGGAATGGAAATGTCCGGTGACCAGGATGAGCAGGGAAGCGACTGCCGCGGCGACCAGGCCGATCTGGAGCGAGCGGCGGGCAAACTCCTGATGCCGGCTCTTCAGCAGGTACCAGGCGCTGATGCCGGCCATGAAGAACGCGCCGGTCAACAGCGATGCCACCACGGTATGCGTGTAGCGGGGCAGGGTGGAGGGGTTAAAGACGGCTGCCAGGAAATCGGTCAGCTCCGCCCGACGGAAGACCTCTTCCCCGACAATGCGGTAGGCTGTCGGGGTCTGCTGCCAGGAATTGGCGACGATGATCCAGAAGGCGGAAAGGGTGGAGCCGATGGCGACCATCAGGGATGAGAACCAGTAAAAACCGCGGGATACGCGCCGGCGGCCGAAAATTAGCACCCCCAGGAAGGTGGACTCGAGGAAAAAGGCGAACACGCCTTCCGCCGCCAGCGGCGAACCGAAAATATCCCCCACAAAACGGGAATAGGTAGACCAATTGGTGCCGAACTGGAACTCCATGGTGATGCCGGTGGCCACCCCGACGGCGAAGAGCATGGCAAAGAGCTTGATCCAGAACGCCGCCATCCTTTCGTATGCGGGGTCAGCGGTGCGCAGATAGCGCCAGCCGATATAGACGATGAGCCATGCCAGACCAATGGTGACGGGGGGATACAGAAAGTGGAAGGCGGCGGTCAACCCGAACTGGATGCGCGCCAGGAGCACAGGGTCCATTTGTCATTTCCCTCCTGTTGTACACGCGGGGGTGTGGACGGGGGAGCCGGCATTTCTCCTGCCGGCTCCCCCGTATGGTACTTAGAACTTGCGGAATTTCTCGCGGGTGGCGCCGCAGATGGGACAGCGGTCCGGCGCCTCGCCCTCGACGGTCCAACCGCAGACCTCGCAGATGTAGATGTCGCCGACCTCGACATCCTTGCCGGCCAGGACCGATTGACGCGCCTTCTGGTACATGCCGGCGTGCACCTTTTCCGCTTCCAGCGCGTAATGCGTGGAGCGATTGGCACCCTTCTCCTCCTGCAGTTCGGCCACCGCCTTATAGGCCGGGTACATTTCCTCGACCTCGAAGGTCTCGCCGTCGATGGCGACCTGCAGGTTGGCCGGCGACTCACCCACGGCGCCCAGCGCGCGCAGGTGATTGGTGGCATGCACCTGTTCGGCAAAGGCGATGGCGCGGAAGAGGCGCGCTACCTTGGGGAATCCCTCTTTCTCGGCCTCGTCGGCGAAGATGAGATACTTCATGTGGGCCTGGCTCTCGCCGGCAAAGGCGGCTTCCAGATTGGCTTTGGTCATCTTGCGCATAGGACACCTCCTGTAGATGGATTTAGGATGACTCCGGACAGCGGAATATCGGGTCCGGGAGTTGACTCAATGACAGCCCGCGCTGTGCAAGCTGGGCGAAGGTGATGTGCTCCAGCGTCGTCTCAAGGGAACGCTGAAGATCCACCCAGACCTCATGGACGGGGCATTCTGGCATGAGGGGGCAGGAGGCCGGCTCCACGACGCAGGGGCTGACAACCGGCGCTCCGTCCACGGCCTGCATGACCTGCAGGAGGGTGATTTCGGCCGGCGGGCGGGCCAGCGCGATGCCACCGCTGGGGCCGCGCGCGCTGTGGAGGATGCCGGCGGCCGTCAACCTGGAGACGATCCGCCGCGCCAGGGCGTGCGGAATGAGCTTCTCCCGGGCCAGCGCGCGAGCGGTGGTGTGGGTGCCGGCCGGCTGCATGGCCAGGTACAGCACGGTGCGGATGGCGTAGTCTGTCTCTCGCTTGACCATCATCCTATTTGCCGAGGAAATGATACTATTATGGTATCATTATAACCGGACACGGCGTCTTTGTCAAGAGGGTGAATCAAAGCTTTTGAAGCCGCAATTGACAGAATTGCCTATATGCCATACAATGAAATGTTGGACTTTAACACGGTCTGGGAAGATGATGGGGTATGCGTGTTGGGGAACAACGGTGAGGTAGTGAAGGGAAATGGCTCTGGATAAATTGATCGTGCGCGGCGCCCGCGAACACAATCTGAAAAATATCGACGTGGAAATCCCGCGTGACAAGCTGGTGGTTATCACCGGGTTGTCGGGTTCGGGCAAGTCCAGCCTGGCCTTCGACACCATATACGCCGAGGGACAGCGCCGCTATGTGGAGTCCCTCTCCGCCTACGCGCGCCAATTCCTGGGCCTGATGGAAAAGCCGGACGTGGACCAGATCGAGGGGCTGTCGCCGGCCATCTCCATCGACCAGAAGGGCGTCTCTCATAACCCGCGCTCCACCGTGGGGACGGTCACGGAGATATACGATTACCTGCGCCTGCTGTTTGCCCGCGTGGGCACGCCGCACTGCCCGCAGTGCGGCCGGCCCATCACCCAACAGACCGTCCAGCAAATCGTGGATGCGGTGCTGGAACTGCCGGAGGGCACGCGCGTCATGGTGCTGGCGCCGCTGGTGCGCGACCGCAAGGGCGAGCACCGACGCGTCTTCGAGGATATCCGCAAGGCCGGCTATGTGCGCGTGCGTGTCGACGGCGAGATCCGGGAGGTGGACGAGGACATCGAGCTGGACCGCTACAAACAGCACTCCATCGAGGCCATGGTGGACCGGCTGGTGGTGCGCTCGCCGGCGGGCATGGATCCCGACGAGGCTTCTGACTACACCACCCGCATCACTGACTCGGTCGAAACGGCGCTGAAGCTGGGTGGGGGCCTGGTCATCATCAGCCGGCTGACCGAAGACGGCAAAATGGAGGATATGCTCTTTTCCGAGCACTTCTCCTGCGTGCACTGCGGCATCTCCCTCCCGGAGATTGAGCCGCGCACTTTCTCGTTCAACACGCCCTACGGCGCATGCCCGACGTGTGACGGCTTGGGGAGCCAGCTTGAGTTCGACCCGGACCTGATCATCCCGGATAAGTCCCTGACCCTGGCGCAGGGGGCCATCCGACCCTGGCATCGCTACGATGACAACGGCGATGGCTATTACTATCAGCTTCTGCGGGCGGCCTGCGAATATTACGGCATCCCGATGAACGTGCCGGTGTCGGAGCTGTCCCCGAAGCAGATTCATCGTCTGCTGTACGGCGGCCGGCCGGGCGAGACCATCCGCGTCCACTACCGCAATCGGCGCGGCGATGAGCGCTACTACGAGACCACCTTCGAGGGGGTCATCAATAACCTTCAGCGCCGCTATCGCGAGACCCAGTCCGACTACGCGCGGGCTATGATCGAGCGCTATATGGCCATGCGCGACTGCCCCACCTGCGGCGGTACCCGCCTGCGCAAGGAGGCGCTGGCGGTCACCATTGACGGGCTGAACATCGCCGAGGTCTCGGCCATGCCGGTGGGGGATGTCCTGCGCTGGGTCGAGCGCCTGCAGGGGGACGACTCGCCGCTGACCAGCCGGCAGAAGCAGATCGCCCACCAGATTTTCAAGGAACTGCGCTCGCGCCTGCAGTTCATGGTCAACGTCGGCTTGGACTATCTCACCCTGAGCCGGCGCGCTTCCACCCTTTCCGGCGGCGAGGCCCAGCGCATCCGCCTGGCCACGCAAATCGGGTCGCAGTTGATGGGCGTGCTGTACATCCTGGACGAGCCGTCCATCGGCCTGCACCCGCGCGATAACGGCCGGCTCATCCAGACCCTGAAGCAGATGCGCGATCTGGGCAATACCGTGCTGGTTATCGAGCACGACGAGGAGACGATGCGGGCGGCTGATTGGATCATTGACATGGGCCCCGGCGCCGGCGAGCACGGCGGACGCATCGTCGCCGCCGGCCCAATCGAGGTCATCGAGGCCTGCCCGGAGTCCATCACCGGCCAGTTCCTGAGCGGCCGGCGCTCTCTGCCGGTGCCGGCCCGGCGCCGGCCGGGCAACGGCCATTACCTGGTGGTGCGCGGCGCCAGCGAACACAACCTGAAGAACATCGACGTGCGCTTCCCGCTGGGGACCTTTATCTGCGTGACGGGCGTCTCTGGCTCCGGCAAATCCACCCTCATCATCGAGGTGCTGTACAAGAAGCTGGCACAGCGGCTCTATCATGCCAAGGACCGGCCGGGCGCCCACCGCTCCATCGAGGGGGTGGAGCACATTGACAAGGTCATCAACATTGACCAGAGCCCCATTGGGCGCACGCCGCGCTCCAATCCGGCCACCTATACTGACGTCTTCACACCCATCCGCTCGGTGTTCGCCGCACTGCCGGAGTCGAAGATGCGCGGCTATCGGCCGGGGCGCTTCTCCTTCAATGTGAAGGGCGGGCGCTGTGAGGCCTGCCGCGGCGACGGCATCATCCGCATTGAGATGCAGTTCCTGCCGGATGTATACGTGCCGTGCGAGGTATGCCACGGCCGGCGCTACAACCGCGAGGCCCTGGAGATCCGCTATAAGGGCAAGAATATCGCCGATGTGCTGGATATGACGGTGCAGGAGGCCATGGAGTTCTTTGCCAACATCCCGGCCATCCGCCGGCGCCTCCAGACCCTCTATGATGTCGGCCTGGGCTACATCCGGCTGGGTCAGCCGGCGCCGACCCTCTCCGGCGGCGAGGCCCAGCGCGTCAAGCTGGCCAAGGAATTATCCCGCAAGGCCACTGGCCGCACGCTGTATATCTTGGACGAGCCGACCACCGGCCTGCATTTCGCGGATGTGGAGAAGCTCCTGCAGGTGCTCCAGCGGCTGGTGGACGCCGGCAACACTGTCATCGTCATCGAGCACCATTTGG
>JACIWP010000150.1 GCA_014360855.1 Anaerolineae bacterium | reverse complement strand
TCCTTCCTGTGGTGGGGAGAGGGAGGGACTTTCCGCGTGTTCGCGGTGCCGAAAGGGGGCGGCCAGCCCCGCCTTATCGGTGAGGTATCTGCTGAGCCAGCGTCCGGCTCCCCGCCCTTGTACCGGCCCGTCATCGCCGGCCCCTGGCAGTTCCTCTTCCGACCCCAGCGCTCCGGTTATTACATCAACGATCACACCATTTTCCAGGACGCCGAGGGCAACTGGCGGTTGGTTGGCATCACTTCCAAGACCGACGGGGATTACAATCAGGAGCGCTATTTCGCCGTAGGGGTGAGCCGGGAATTCCCGCCGCCGGCGGGGATGACGGAAGAGGCGCCCATCGCTGATTTTGGCGAGCTGGCCTGGGCGCCGCATGTGATTCGGGCCGGCGGCTCCTACCGCATGTTCTGGTCACCCCACAAGCTTCATCAGATGGATTCGGCCGACGGCATTACCTGGACCAATCACCGCATCACCATGTCCGCTCCGTATCACAAGTTCTTCCGCGACCCCATGGTGATCCAGGTGGCCGAGGGCCAGTGGCTGTTGTACACCACGGCGCGCGGCACCTATTTCTCTCAGGTGGACGTGTACCAGTCCTTTGACCTGGAGGAATGGCAGTATATCGGCACCGCCCTGCGGGGGAGCTGGGGGAGCGAGCGCAACTCCCATTTCGCCTCCATG
This sequence comes from Anaerolineae bacterium, assembly GCA_014360855.1. Lineage (NCBI taxonomy): Bacteria > Bacillati > Chloroflexota > Anaerolineae > Anaerolineae bacterium. Next base: position 7,042 of record JACIWP010000150.1, on the reverse strand, counting down.
GAGTCTCCCTTTGTGGTCCAGTATCAGGGGCGGTATTACCTTTCCCTCACGTATAACAACGACTCCTTCTTCTGGCCGGGCATCCTGCTCCAGTTTCACATCTGGTTGACAACCCGTATAATTTCGGGGTGTATCGCGGCCGGCATCGCTCTCCCACGCTGGTTACCTCGCTGGAGGCGCATGCGCCCGAATATGTGCACCACCCGGTGACGGGCGAATGGTACATCACCACCGCCGGCTGGCCCTGGGTCGCGACCCTTACCTCCGGCGAAGCCGCGGTCGCGCCGCTGAGATGGGAACCTGTGTCAGGACCGTGAAGCCTCCGTCCCCGCCATGCCCCTGGCCTCAAGGTGACGGGCCGGCGAAAATGTGGTAGAATCGGGCAAGACCCGCGCTGGAGGGGTGGAGGAATGCCGCGTCCACACCATGTGTGGCTCCGAACGCTGTTCCGCATAGGCCTGTTTTGCCTGCTCATGGTACTGCCGGCATGCCGTGTGCCGGCGCCGGCGCGCCCGACCCCCACTGCGCCGCCGGCGACGGCCGCGCCGGCCGCTTCCCCCACTCCGCCGGCCGCGGCGGAGGGCTATCTCCTGTCCCAGCCGGTCTCGTACCTGGTGGACCGGCCGGACGGCTCCACCGAACTGCATGTCATCAGCGGGCAGGGAGATGTGGTGTTGGGGACCGATCTGGATGGGTTTGCCTCTCTGCAGTGGTCACCGGATGCCCGCTACGGGCTGGCGGCGGTGCGCACGCCGGCGGAGAAGGCCCTGCTGTGGATCGATGTGCCGGCGCGCTCCTCCCGCCGGCTGTTGAGCGCCTCCCTCGACCAGCCGCTTCGCTTTCTGGTGGCGGCGGGCTGGAGCCGTCTGCTGGCGGTCGGCGGAGAGGCCGGCGGGCGCCGGGTATGGAGCGCGGCACTGCCCGGCGGCGAGGTGCATCCGCTGGCGGCGCCGGCCGGCGAGGTGGCCGTATGGGCGGTTTCGCCGGACGGCAAGTGGGGCTTGATCGGCGCTGAGGCCGGCGGCCGCTTTGTCTCCACCCTGTTCCGCCTGGACACCGGCGAGGGCTTTGACATGGGAGAGATGCCCCACCCGCTGGTGGAGTTTTCGCCGGACAGCCGATGGCTGGTGATGGTGGGGCGCGAGGCCGGCGAGGACATGGACCGGATGGTGTTGTATGACCTGAGGGCCGATCCTCCTGCCGCAGAGGGGAAGGTGGTGGCGCGCGCCGGCGCGATCCGCCCGGTCCCGCCCGGCCCAGGAAAGCCGGCCGGATTTTTCAGCGATGACGGCATCTGGCTGACGGCGGAACTGCGCCAGGGTGCCGAAGGGACCCTGCGCGTGCGGCATCTGGAGGACGGCCGGCGTATGGAAATGCCGCTGGGTACCGATGCGCTGGAATGGATGGCCGTGGCTCCAGGGATGCCCCGCGGCCTGGTGGCGCGCTCGGACGGGAGCGTGATGCGCCTCCTGCTGTGGTATTTTGACCTCTCGGTGGAGATCCCCTTCCTGGAGAACATGCGCGCCATCGCGCCGGCCTCTCGCTGGCAGGATGGCCGGCTGGCCGTGCAGGCGGAGCTGACCGATGGGCACATGCTGGTGGCGTTCGAGGACGTGCCGGCCGGCAGTAGCTATATCGTCCTGCGGGGATGGATGCGCCCGCTGGCGGTGGACCTGGCCGGCGGCAGGGTGATGGCCGGCCTGGGCCGCGCCGGCCAGGAGGATGTGCATATCCTGGACGTGAAGGCCGGCGGGACGCTGGTCTACATGGGGTTCTCCGCCGGCGATGAGACGAAGCTGGCGCGCGGCGGGTTCGCACCCTTTGGGCCGGCGGCCTGGGCGCTGTTGTGGGATGGCACCGGGGACAACCGGCTGATGCTGGCCGCCGAGCGGCGCGGCTTTGGCGTGGAAGCCGCCAGGGGCATCGAGGAGGTCTGGTTTGCGCCGTCCGGCCAGGCACTGCTGTTCACCCGCGTCGTGGGCGGAGAGGCGGGGATATATATCGTCAGCGCGGATGGGAGCGGAGCGCGCCGGCTGGCGGCGGGGCGCAGTCCGCGCTGGCATCCCGGACCGTGAGGCCTTATTCCGTCTCCGCGTCGGGGGATAGCCCTTCTTCCCAGGGCGCCTCGCTGGCGTCGGCGGCATCTATGTCGCGGCTGAGCACGCCCAGCGCCAGGCCGAGACTGCGGTGCATCAGGCTCAGCAGGAAGGGGTGTTCGGCCGGCGGGATATTTTCCAGCGCGATGCCGGCGGATAGGGCAAGCTGAGACAGATCGCGCTGGCCGCTCAACCAGAGCCATTCCGCCATGCGCCGCAGACGGGCGGCATACAGGGCGCAGCGCTCGGGGTCGGAGAAAAAGCGGTCGGCCAGTTCGGCCAGCCAGGTGCGGGGCACCGCCACGATGCCGCCGGCGGAGACCAGCCGGCGCAGGTGCTGGGCGTAGGTCAGGATAAGCTCGCTCCGGACGAACCAGGTGGAGAAGGCCGGCGTTTCCAGCAGTTGGCCCGAGCGGGCCAGGGCGTGCTGGCGCTCCTCCGGTGAAGGCTCCGGCAGAGAAGGGGCGGCCCGTTCCAGCTCCGGCACGTCATAGGCCCACAGCGCGTCGTTATACAGCCGATAGGCCGCCGGCGTGGGGTGGGCATTCTCTTCATGAAGTTTCAGTGCCTGGCGCACCAGGAGCCGGCCGTAATCGTACGGGGCTTCCACCAGGTACAGGTGCGGGCCTTCCGGCCGCAGGGCGATGAGGTGCAGTTGGCCCAGGGGCGATGCCGGCGGGAAGGGCCGGTCTTCCACCTGGTCACTGCCCACAGCTTCGACGATGCCGGCCTGGTCATTCAGGTGCAGGCCGAAAAAGCGCTGTGGTCTGCCCTCCGGTGTCTCCTGAATGAACCAGATGCTCTGGTCGCCGCGGCCGTCCACTGGGCTGATGAGCGCGCGCCATTCCCCGCCGGCGGGTGGGAGCGGGCTGACCGGAACGCCGGCGAACTGGAGCTTGCGCAGTGCCCGTTCGACGGCCGGCAGGAGCGCGCGGGAAACCGTTGGCCGTAGTATCTGGAGTGCCCGGGCGGCGGCCGGCGTGCGGAGCTGAGACAGCATGTCCACGGCGCGCTGGGAAACCGCCGGCGAAGGGCTTTGGGCCAGCATCCGCAGGAGCTCCACCACATCGTCGCCCTGCAGGAGGCTTTCCAGCGCCTCCAGCACTACCTGCTGGATTTCCGGCGCCTGCTCCTCGAAGGCCTCGATGTACTCGATGAGGATGGCGCGGGAGCGCCGGCTCTCGCTGATGACCTCTTGTAGGGATTGGAGGGCGACCTGGGTGGGATTACGCACATTGCCCAGCGCTTCCGGCGGCACCGTTTCCCCGAGGAAGCGCTCGAGGATGAGGCCGGCGGTCAGGCGGGCGTGGTCGGAGAGAGATGCATCGCGCAGGGCGCCCCAGAGGGCCGGCGCGATCTGCTCGTGGGGCAGGTGTTTGGCCACCAGCCCCAGCGCGCCGCGAAAATGGGGGTCGGTGGTGCCCAGGTTCGCCAGGATGGCAGGGATGACCTGTTCGCCGTGGGAGAGGATCTCTGTAAGGATGGCATTGACTTCGGCGTCCGAGCGGGCATCGATCAGCCGGCGCATGAGCGTTTCGATAGTGCGCCGCTGCCAGAGAGCCGTGATGATCTTGCCCTTTTGCGGTCCCTCTTCTTCTTTCATATCTCGCGCCCCTGCGCGTGTTCCCTGCACTGGTGCACGAATTATACCATACGCCGGCACGGCCGGCGAATTCGCCGTTGAATCGAATCACATGTACCCAGGGATGGAGGTGATCCAATGCCGGTCAATATCGACGAACTGATCCCGGTCCTGCAGATGTCGGTCAGCCCGGTGGTGGTGATCTCCGGGGTGGGGTTGTTACTGCTGACCCTGACGAACCGGCTTGGGAGGGTCATTGACCGATCCCGACAGTTGGTGAGCCAGCTTGCCGACGCTTCGGAAGAAGAGGCGGCGTTTCTGCGGGAGGAGATCGCCATCATCGTACGGCGGGCCGGCTTTATCCAGCGTTCGGTCTTCTTCGCCTTGCTGTGCGTGCTGATGGCGGCCCTGTTGGTGATGACGCTGTTTATCTCCGCTCTGCTCCGCCTGTCGAGCGCCTGGTTGGTCAGCGCGCTGTTCATTGGGAGCATGATCTCGCTCAGCATTTCGCTGGTGGAATTCATCCTGGATATCAATCAGTCGCTACAGGCGCTGTATATTGAGCTGAGACATCGGGGCGCCGGCCGGCCGTGAGCGGGCGGTAGCCGGAATGTTTTGCATGAAACGCGCTTCGATGCTACACTAATGACGTACGCCGGCATGGCTGGCCGGCGATGTCGTTGGGAAAGGGTAAGTCGCATGTCCAGGCGGGCCTTGTACCTCAAATGGCGTCCCAGCACCTTCGAAGAAGTCATCGGCCAGGAACCGGTGACCCGCACCCTGCGCCATGCCATTGACCAGGGGAAGATCTCGCACGCCTATCTCTTCTGCGGGCCGCGCGGCACTGGCAAAACTTCCACCGCCCGCATCCTCGCCAAGGCAGTCAACTGCATCGGCGAGGGAGCGCGCCCCTGCAACACCTGCGCCATCTGCCAGGCCATCAACGACGGCTCACTGATGGACCTGATCGAGATTGACGCCGCTTCCCATACAGGGGTGGACAATGTGCGCGAACTGCGGGAGAAGGTGAGCTTCCGTCCCAATCAGGCGCGCTATAAGGTGTACATCATTGACGAAGTGCATATGCTTTCCAACGCCGCCTTCAACGCGCTGTTGAAGACGCTGGAAGAGCCTCCGCCGCACGTGATTTTCGTCCTGGCCACGACGGAACCCCATCGCGTGCCGGCCACGGTGATCTCCCGCTGTCAGCGCTTCGATTTCCGCTATGTGCCGGCCAGCACCATCGCCGCGCATCTGCGCCAGATCGCCGCGGTGGAGGGCATGCAGATTGATGATGAGGCGCTGGAGCTCATCGCCACCCATGCCGCCGGCGGCGTGCGCGATGCCCTCTCACTGCTGGATCAGTTGACCGCTTATGGCGATGCGGAGATCCGCGCCGAGCATGTGCGGGCCCTGCTGGGCATCGGCTCCACCGAACTGGTGGCACGCTTTGTGGATGCCCTGCTGACGCGGGACCTGCGCGCCGGCCTGGAGGTCATTGATACGCTGGTGGACCAAGGGGTGCCCCTGCGGCAGTTCAACGCCGAACTGCTCGAATACCTGCGGGGCATGCTGTTGGTCAAGGCCGGCGGAGAATCGCGCTTGCTCCACATGAATCCAGAAGCCCGCCGGCGGCTGGCCGAGCAGGCGAAGCAATTGGAATTGGCCGGCTGGGCGCGCCTGGTCGAACTGTTCAGCCAATCCGCGCAGGGCCTGAAGACCAGCCTTCAGCCTCAGCTCCCGTTGGAGCTGGCCCTGGTGCAGGCGGTGAGCGAAGGCCGGGCAGAGCCGGCGCCCGTGAGGGCCGCGCCGGCCGCGGCGCCGGTAGCGCCTGCTGTCCCGCCGGAAGCGCCGGCGAAGGCCGTTGAAGCCCCCGAAGCCCCGGCCGCGCCGGCGGTTGCTTCCGCGCCGGCGGATGATGCCCTGCTCCAGCGTCTGCGCGCCCACTGGCAGGAGGTACTGCGGCTGGTGCGGCCAGTGGACAAGGATGCGGAGGCGTTTCTGCGAGCGGCCGAGCCGGCGCGGGTCGAGGATGGACAGTTGGTGCTGGCGTTCCGCTACGAGTTCCACAAGAAACGCTTTGAGTCGCAGGGGTGTCAGGCGGTCGTCTCCCAGGCGCTGGCACAGGTGCTGGGGCAGGCCGTGCCGGTGAAGTGCACCCTGCTGGGGGAGCAGGGGAAGGCGCCCGCGCCGGCGCGACAGCAGAGCACGTCCGCCCGATCCCCGGAGCCGGCCCCGCCGGCGGCGCCTTCGGGCAAAGGGACTGGGGAGAATGGCGCGGTGGAGGATCCGCTCATCCGCGCCGCGGTGGAAAAAATGGGGGCGCGGGTCGTGGAGGTGCGGCCGGCCGAGGCGCCGGCCGACGAGCCCCCATGGCCGGAGGATATACCCTTAGAAGAAGATATGATGCCGGAAGACGAATAGCGCCGGTATGCAGAGGAGGCGAACGAGATGAGCAAAGGCTTGGGTGGCAAGCGGGGCATGATGCCGCGCGGGGGCGGCGCCGGCATGGCGCAACAGCTCCAGAAACTGCAGGAAGAGATGATGAAAGCGCAGGAGGCGCTGGGCCAGGAGACCGTGGAGGCCAGCGTGGGCGGCGGAGTGGTCAAAGTGGTGATGACCGGCCACCTGGAGGTGCGTTCGGTGACCATCTCGCCCGAGGTGGTGAACGCCGACGATGTGGAGATGCTCCAGGACCTGATCGTGGCGGCGGTCAACGAGGCCATCGTCAAGGCGCAGGCCCTGGCGGCAGAGCGCATGAGCGCGCTGACCGGCGGGTTGGGCCTGCCGGGCCTGTTGTGAGGGAAATGGCGGGGCTATGGAGCTGGCGAAGCCGGTTGCGAGATTGATCGAGGAATTCTCGAAACTGCCGGGCATTGGGCCCAAGACCGCCTCGCGCCTGACGTATTATTTACTGCGGGCGCCGGCGGACCAGGCGCTGGCGCTCTCCGATGCCATCCGCCAACTGCGCGAGCGCATCGTCTACTGTCAGGTGTGCTACAACATCAGCGAGGAGCCGGTCTGCCCCATCTGTGCCAATCCCCAGCGGGACCACAGCCAGATCTGCGTGGTGGAAGAGCCGCTGGATGTGATGGCGATTGAGCGCACGGGCGAATATCACGGCGTATATCACGTCCTGCATGGGGTGCTGGCGCCGATCGAGGGGGTGGGGCCGGAGCAGTTGAAGATCGGCGAGCTGGTCCAGCGCGTGCGGCAAGGCGAGGTGCGGGAGGTACTGCTGGCCACGAACCCCAACCTGGAGGGGGAGGCGACGGCCATGTACATCGCGCGCCTGCTGGCGCCGCTGGGGGTCAGGGTGACGCGGCTGGCGCACGGCCTGCAGGTGGGCGGCGACCTGGAATAT
>JACIWP010000149.1 GCA_014360855.1 Anaerolineae bacterium | reverse complement strand
GACGCACCATGTAGACCAGGCGCCGGCCGTCGGGAGCAAGGGCCGGCGATGCGACGTACAGCTCATCGGTCAGCGCGCGCTGTTCCCCTGTCTCCAGGTTGATCCGCTTCAGCCCCCGGTCGCCGGCATAGATGACCCACTTCCCATCGGGAGTGACCACCGGGCTGAAGCTGTGAAAATCGCTGGGCAGGTCGCGAAAGTCATCGCCGGCCGCCGTCACCACTGCCAGGCGCCAGTACTCATCGGCCGGGATATCGAAACAGCGGTAGCCAGGTATGCAGATGCGCTGGGGGTCCCGCCCCCCGTTCTGTCGAGAGAAGATAATGCGCTGGCCGTCCGGCGTCCAGGCCGGCAGGCGCGCCTGCCGGGTCCCGAAAAGCAGTCGCTCATCCGTCCCATCTGCCCGCATCACATATACCCCGGGGCGGTCCCCATCCCAGCGGGTGAAGGCGAAATGCTCGCCGTCGGGCGACCACACCGGATCCATGCCGGCGGTCAGCATCGTCAGCCCGGAACCGTCCGCATGAATGGTATAAATGGGACCGCCGGCGGAGAGCTGAAAGATGAACCGGCCGGCAAGCCGAGCCGTAGTGCCTGCCGCAGCGGAGGGTGTGGCGGCGGCCGGCGGCGTCGGGGTAGGGGCCGTCTGCTGGGCCTGGGCAGTGGCCGTCATGCGGGCATATATCCAGCGCGTAGGCGTCGGCTTCGGCGTGCGCGTCATGGTCGGGGTGGGTGAAACGGCCGGCACGCGGCTGATCGTTGGCGAAGGCAAGGGCGACTGCGCCGGCGCCTGCGTGGGCGTCAGCAAGACGGCGGTAGGGGCCGCTGGCCCACAGCCGGCGAGCGCCAGAAGCATCACGAACAGCAGATAAACGACATGAATTCGCAGTGTTCCCGAGTGCCTTCCCATATGGATATCCCCACTATCACTCATAGCGCAGGGCCTCGATGGGATTCAAGCGGGCGGCCCGCGAGGCCGGGTAAATGCCGAAGAACAGCCCGACGGCGGCGGAAAATCCGGTCGCCAGCAGAATGGCCTGGGGCGTAATGACGGTGGTCAGGTCGGCGGAAAGGCGGTCTACCACGAGCGCGCCGGCGATGCCCAGCATGATTCCGAACGCGCCGCCGATGAGCGACAGCACCAGCGCTTCGATCAGGAACTGGAGGAGGATATCGCGGCGTTTGGCACCGACCGCCTTGCGGATGCCGATCTCGCGCGTGCGCTCCGTGACGCTGACCAGCATGATATTCATGATGCCGATGCCGCCGACCAGCAGGGAGATGCCGGCGATGGCGCCGAGGAAGATGGTCAGCACACCAGTGATCTGCCCGAAAATATTGATGAGGTCAGCCTGGCTGATGACGGTGAAGTCGTTGTCATCCTCGGGCTTCAGGCGGTGAAGCTGACGCAGGACATCGGTGATGCCGGCGGCGACGCTGTCCATATGTTTCTGCGAGTCCACCTGGACGTCAATGACGCTGATGAGCGGCTCGCCGGCAGGACTGCGCCGGCTCGGATACAGGCGCTGTTGCGCCACGCTCAACGGCACCATGACCACGTCATCTTGACTGCCGAAGCTCCCGCCGCCCTTTTCCTTGAGCACGCCGATAACCCGGAACGGGATGCGGTTGATCTTGATGGTCTGCCCGATGGGATAGACATCCGGAGGGAAGAGCTTGCTGGCCAGCCGCCAGCCCAACACCGCGACTCGCGCGCCGGTGGCCTGGTGCTCTGGCGTAAGGAACATGCCGTCCGCCGGCTGATAGTTGCGCACCGGGCCGTACTCGGGGGTCGTGCCGATAAGCGTGGTGCGGATGGTAGTCTTGCCGTATTCCACGTCCGCCGTTCCCTGCAGGGAAGGCGCAATCGCGGTGATATGGGGCACTTCGTTGCGGATGGCGTCCACGTCGCGCAGGGTCAGGTAGGCGGCGGTGGTGAAGCGGGCGCCGGCGCCCATGCTCTGGATATTGCCGGGGAAAACGAACAGCAGGTTCGTCCCGATGCTTTCCAGGCTGGAGGTAACCAGCGTCTGCACCCCCTGCCCCACGGAAAGCAGGGTGATGACCGCCGCCACCCCGATGATGATGCCGAGCATGGTCAGGGCGGAGCGCAGTTTATTGGCGCTTAATCCTCGCAGTGCGATGCGCAGGCTTTCCAGAATGTACATCATCCCTTTTCCAACCTCATCTTATGTCAAGGAACCGGGCATACCCGCTTCCGCCGGCTCCAGGTACACACAGTCCGCCTCACGCGGCTCGTCGCTCTCCACCAGCCCATCCCGCAGGCGGATGATGCGGCGGGTGCAGGCCGCCACCTCCGGGTCATGGGTGACGAATACCACCGTGATGCCCTCCTGGCGGTTCAGACGCTGGAAGATAGCGACGATTTCCTTGCCCGATTTGCTGTCCAGGTTGCCCGTCGGTTCATCGGCCAGGATAATGGACGGGTGAGTCACCAAAGCCCGGGCGATAGCCACGCGCTGCTGCTGGCCGCCGGAAAGTTCCGTGGGGCGGTGATGGATGCGATCCCCGAGACCGACGGCCTCCAGGGCGGCGATAGCGCGCTCCCGGCGCTCCCGCAGTCCGACGCCGGCGTATATCAGCGGCAGTTCCACGTTCTGCAGGGCGGTCGTGCGCGGCAGGAGGTTGAAGTTCTGGAAGACGAAGCCAATGCGGCGGTTGCGGATGACCGCCAGGGCATTGTCGTCCAGCTCGCCCACATTGACGCCGTCCAGATAGTACTCACCCGAGGTCGGCTGGTCCAGACAGCCCAGGATGTTCATCAGGGTCGATTTGCCCGAACCGGACGGCCCCATGATGGAGAGGAGTTCTCCGCGGCGGATTTGCAGGGAGACGCCGCGCAGGGCCGGCACCTCCACCTCCCCCATGCGGTAGATTTTCACCACATCCCGCACGTCTATCAACACATGGTCATCTCTTGCGTCCATGCTCTATCCTCAAATGGTTCGACAGCCCGCTGGGGCGAGCCTAGCGGCCAAAGCCACTGCTTCCGAAGGTGCTCTGCAGTTGCTGGAGGGTGGAGACGGTGCGGATGATCACCTGGTCCCCCTCCGACAAGCCCTCGAGCACCTCACTTTCCTGGTCGCCGCGCAGGCCCAGCTTCACCTCCACCCGGGTAGGAGTGCCGCCGACCAGTTTCTCGACGAAAAATTGATTCGTCTGACGGTCGAACTGCAGGGCGCGGTTGAGGATGACCAGGGTATTTTCCCGCTGTTCCGTGACAATGTCGACGTTGGCAGTCATGCCGGCCCGCACCCGAGGGTCGGCCTGGTCTATGATAACCTTGACCTGATAGCTGGTGATACCGCCGACGGAGGTCGCCACCGGCGCGATATAATCCACATGGCCGGCGAGCTCCACACCCGGCAGGGCATCCAGCGTGACCCACGCTTGCTGGCCGACCGCGATGAGCGGGACATCCAACTCGTCCACGTTGACGTTGATATAGAACGACGAATCGTCGATCAGGAGGATGGCCGGCTGTCCCAAGGGGGCGGACTCCAGCTCTTTGATGTTGACCTGGGCGACGATGCCGGCGAACGGAGCGACCAGCCTGGCGCCATCTAGGGCATTGCGCGCCTTTTCCAGGTTGATCTCCGCCTGATGGACCTGCTCCCGGGCGATAGCCAGGTCTTCCTCGCTGGGGGATTTCAACAGACGTTGCAAATTGGCCCGGGCCTGCGCGACCTGGGCCTCGGCGGCCTTGATCTGACTCTCAGTAGCTCCCTGTGTGGCGAGCTGATAATTCGCCAGGGCGGCCTCGTACTGGATGGTGGCCTGCTGAAGCTGTAGGGACTGCGGCAGGGCGCCCACGCCGCCGACCCAGGCGACTTTATCATAGGCGGCCTGGGCCTGCTGGAGGGCGATACGCGCCTGCTCCAGGCTGGACTTGGCCACTGTGATTTCCTGTGGGGTCGGCCCTTGCTTCAGCTTGTTGAGCGAGGCCTCGGCGCTCTCCACGCTGGCGCGGGCGGCGGCGAGGTCCTCGGGGCTGGGGCCGGCCTCCGCCTTGGCAAGCTGAAGCTTGCTGATTTCCAGGGCGGACTCCGCCTGTTCCACCGCCAGCTGGTAATCGCGGTCATCCAGGCGCGCCAGCAGTTGCCCTTCCTTCACTCGGTCACCCGGTTGTACCAATACCTCGGCCACTGTGCCGGCGCTCCGAAAGCTCAGCGCCACCTGGCGATGGGGAGAAATAGTCCCTGTAGTGGTCACTTTGGACACCACCGTGCCGCGCTGTACGGTAACCACCTGATAGGCAGGCTCCTGGGAAGCGGCCTGCCGGCCGGTATAGTAATATACGCCTGCTCCGACGCCGATCAAGACCAGCAGGATGATAATCAGAATACGCCATGTCCGGTTCATGAACTGCCGCGCTGCCCTCCTCTTGTATCATTTCTGTCGTTCGCAACCGCACTAATAGACGCCGATGGGAACCGGTTTATTCGGCACGGCTCCGGAAAGGAGCACCAACGGCCGGCGTCCCTGGGTGCAAATAATTATCATATTCCAGACATATCTATTTGTCAAAACCGGAGTGGGGTATATGGCGCGCGGCAAGGGCGAGGGTCACTTGCCCGGTATCATCCTGGTAAGGAACAGCGCTGGGCTTAGTAGCGGCCGTAGCGGTCCACCAGCTCGCGCATCATGGTGATGCGGTATTCGGGTGCGCCGGGCGGCACTTGATCGCCGGCATTGGCGATGAGGCGGGGGCTGAGCCGGCGGATTTCCAGCCAGCGCAGTACGGCCTGGCGGAATTCCTCATCGCTGACCTCGGGGAGCCAGAGGTTCGGGGGGACGCCGCCGGAAAGGATCAGGTCGGGGCCGGCTTCCTGCCGGCACTGCTCCGGGGTCAAATCGCCCATCGGGGCAGGGGTGACGGCATCGGCACACGATGCGCCAAGCTCCGCGAAACAGCGCAGAATCCCCTTCAGCCGGCCGTCAATATGCACCGCGCTGAACTTGCCGGCGGCACGGATGCGGGAAATGGCCTCGCGGTAAAATGGTTCCGACCATTTCTTAAAGAAGTGCGGGGGCTGAATATCACTGCTGAAGTTATCCCCCATGATAATGACGTCGGCCGGGCTTTGGCATACCAGGTCCACCAGCTCCAGGACATTGGCGTTGATCTCGTCGATGACCTCGCGCATGACGTGCGGCATGTCCTGCACGGCATAGATGGTCTGTTCGATACCCATCCAGTAGGCCAGCAGGTGTCCCATGGCGCTGTAGCCGATGGGCATGTACACCACCCCCTGGTCGCCGACGGCATCCACCCAGGCTTCGTAGCGCTCCCAGCGAGGGATATAGCGCCGGCGGCCCAGGGCATAGGCCAGCACTCGCAGATCCTGCTCGGTGCGCACGCCCCACTGCGAGATGTTCCAGGAGTAGCTGTCCTCCTCCCAGCGGCGCTTGCGTTCGATGACCCCGATGGGCGTTTCGTAGCGCCAGGTGATCTCCGGGCCGGCGGGGGTCATGGTCTTGGTCGTGGTGGCGATCACGTCGGGCGGATAGACGACGTCATAAAACGCGCAGAGGTTGACGATGTAAAAACCGGCGCCGACCTTCCGGTGAAAGGCCAGCAGGTCCCACTCCACGTCGAGGTGCGCCTCCGACAGGTCCCAGGGGATGCGGTGTTTCTGATAGAACCAGTGGGACAGATCGAGGAAGAAGGGCACCTGGTCGGGTGTTTCGCCGCGGTAGACGGCAAGGATGCGCTGGCGTTCGGACATGGGCATGGACATGGCCGGCCTCCGGATGCTGGGAAAAAGCGATGCTTATCAGACCATATTATACCATGAGAGCTGGGCCGGTACAAATTCAGCGGGGTGGCAAACGGCGGCTTCCTGCATTCCGCACCGCGGAATGCCGGCGGGAAAGACACTAGTCCGAAAATTGTGCTCCCGTCCATGGCAAAATAGTGTATAATGCAAAATAGAGGAGCGGACGAGAGCAGCGCGGTGTGGAGAACAATATCTCCGCTTGTGCGAGCATCCTCTCATTTCCATACCAGGGCGGTTCGCCCTTCGGTGCACCTTGCAGAAGGTTGACAGAATGCATGGTCCGCGGCAGTCACAGGGGAGTTTGGCGCTCCCTCAACTGCGGCTTTACCTGCTGGGCCCGCCGGAAGTGGTGGGGGCGGGGTATTCCGTATCTATCTCCCGGCGCCAGGCTCGCGCTCTGCTGTTTCGACTTGCCAGCCGGCTTCAACCTGTTTCGCGCGAACACCTCTGCTTGCTCCTCTGGCCTGATGTTCCTGAGACAACAGCTCATAGAAATCTTTCCCATCTGCTGACCCACTTGCGCCGTGCGCTTCCCCACCCAGGACTGCTCCTGTCCTGTCCCGACCATATTGCGCTGGATCCAGTGCATGTATGGTCTGATGCCGCGGCTTTCGAGCGAGTATGCATGGATTCCTTTTCTCAGTCGAGCAAGTTTACCGGGGGGAAGACGGCCGGCGGGGAACATCCGGATAAAGATAGGGTTTGCAAAGCACTTCAGCAAGTTGTCGAGCTGTACCGGGGGCCTTTCCTGGACGGCTTCTCTCTGCCGGCGAATGCCGAGTATGAAGCCTGGCTGGAGATGGAGCGCCGCTCATGGGAGCAACGGTACTTGATAGCCTTGACAGCGCTTATTGAGCAGTTGACGGCCGCCGGCGCGTATGATTCCGCCATCCGCTATGCACAACGGTATCTCAAGGTTGATCCGCTGGCAGAGGATGTACACTGCCGGCTCATGGGTCTGTATGCCTCTATCGGGGATCGGACCGCGGCACTGCGGCAGTTTGTGAGCTGTGCAGAGCTTCTCAAGCGTGAATTGGGCGTGGAGCCTGCCCCGGCGTCTAAGGCCATATACCAGGCGATTCTGGAAGGGCGCTCCCCCGACTGTGCATTGGTCAGGCCAGCATGGAAGAGCTTGCCGAGGACAGAGGCGCCGCTGGTTGGCCGCCAGGAGACGATGGACTGGCTTCTCCAGATGTATGCGGAAGTCCAAATGGGTCGCGGTCGCGTCGTCTTAGTGTCCGGGGAGGCCGGCGTGGGCAAATCGCGCTTGATCCGGGATTTCCTGGCTCCCTTTTCTGATCGCTCGCTGATATTGGCCGGCCAGTGTTATCCCGGTGGGCGGGACATTCCCTATTACCCCATTGTCCAGGCCCTGCGCACTATTCTGAGCAAAGAGTCCAGGGACAAGGCCGAGCGAGAAGGGGAATCGCAGGGTCAGGAAGCCACAAAAAATATGACGTCCATCATTTGTGCATCTTTGCCCCGGCTTCCGCGTTTCTCTGCAGAGGTTTGGCTGGCAGAAGCTGCCAGACTGCTCCCCGACCTGCATACCATCTACGCGGGACTGCCTCCTCCGAGCCGGTGCGAACCCGAGGAATCGCGCACGCGGCTGTTTGAGGCACTTAGCCGGGTTGTGTGCGGCCTGGCGAATGTGTCCCGTTTTGTCGGGCGCCCCGCTCCCGCAATATTGTTTCTGGACGATATCCATTGGGCGGATGATGCGACGCTAGCGTGGTTAGGATACCTGGGACAGCAGATCCAAGGCCGGCCGCTGTTGGTAATCGGCACTTATCGCACGGAAGAGGCAGAAGCGGTTGATCGGTTGCGTCACACACTCTCTGTCCACGGGGTTCTGGCCGAGCTCAAGCTGGCAGAGCTGGGGTTGCCTTCTGTGCTTGAGCTACTCCGCTTTTTCATAGGGGATCGGGCTGAAGGGGAAGAGGCGGCCGCTGTCGCCTTCGCCGG
>JACIWP010000148.1 GCA_014360855.1 Anaerolineae bacterium | reverse complement strand
CCTCGACGATCATCTGTTCCTGGGCGCCCAGCGCCCTATCGCTGCCGGGCACGAGTTCCAGCACCCCCACGATCTGCTGGCCGGCCCGCAGGGGACAGGCAACCACTTGCCGGCCAGAGAGATCTTCCGTCACCATGAGCTTCTGCTGGGAGAGATCGGCCCCGGACAGCAGTACAGCCGGCGGCCCCTCCAGCTCCCCCGGGCGAAGCTCCCGAACGGTCACTGATGCTTCCCCATCCTCGCATCCCCATCGAGCGGTATACTCCTTGATACGTTCACCCTGGGGGAGATACAGGGAGACGCGCTCATATCCCTGGCTTCGGCACATAGCGCGGACGATGTCGCGGAAGGCGGTTTCCGGGTCAGGGCTGGAAGCACTCTGGACAATCCGGCGAATGGTCGTGAGCGCTCCTTGCTGACGAAGCGCATTTTCCTCCAGCAGGGCGCGCTCGATGCCGACCGCCGTACAGCGGCCGGCCAACTGCACCGCACGGATGTCCTCGGCGGAAAATTCAGAGGGCCGGCGGTCGATCAGCAGTATGCCGGCGATCTCGTCATTCCTCCACAGCGGCATCGCGCTGTGGAACGGCTCATCGGGGAAAACGACCTTCAGCCACCCCGCAAATTCCGCCAGCTCATCCACAGAAAGGAGTGTGGGGGAGTCCTTCCCCCACTGTAACAGTTCCGCGCAGAAAGCAGGGGGCTGCAGGCCTTCCGCCGGCGCCGGCGAGGGAAGTCCCAGGGTCGCGATGACCCGGCATGTGCGCTCCAGAGCATCATACACCAGGACTGCAACTCGGCGGAGGCCGGCCTGTTCCTTCAGCCAGGTCAGCACGGGATGCAGAAGCTCCGCCAACGTCTCCTGGCCCGGCCGCACCACCTGAGCAATATCATCCTCGCCGTTCACCAGTCGTTTCCTTCCGCTCATCACAGCCTGGCGCAATCATGTCAGGACGACGACCCCGTCGGAAAACCGCATCACGCAAAGTGCTCCCTGAACAGCCATCCCCAGTACAAATAGGCGATTATACAGGCGACAAGCAAGCCGGCCGCCAGCGAGAATTGATGGATGAGCGTCAATATATCCCATGCGCTCGCCAGTGGAAAGGGATTGCCGGCCGCGTACGAATCCAGCAGGCTGGCCTGGATGAAGCGTACTGCGGAGGAAATCACCAGACAGGCGATGGATACGTAATATCCGCGGTAATAGGGCCGCATCTTGGTGACCTCTCCCAGCTTCTTGCTCAGCCGGAGCAGAATGGTCACCCCATACAGCAGTGACACCTCACCCAGACAGCCGAGCAGGGCGAAGATGACGGTCACGAGCGCCCTCCGGTCATCAAGCGAAAGACATGATTGCCGGCGACGATCACCAATAAGCCCCCCAGGAAGAGCGCCCCATCGGCCACCAGGTCCCCCACATATCCTCGCTGGAGAAAGGAGTAGCGCAGAGCACCCACCAGGAAAAGCACCAGCGCCAGGGCGAAGAGGCTATAACGGGTGGGCTGGCCCGATTTCACCTGGTAAAAGCGTGCGATGAGCAGAAGGAACATCAGCACGCCGGCGGTGCCCAGGCCGATGACTGCGATCAACAGGACATAGAGCAGTGTTCCTTCAGGCATGCCGTTCTCCCAGACAACCCAACCAAGATGCCGGCGCACCCCCCGTGCTCATCAGCGCTTGACAAATGCCTGCTCGAAATACTCCGCCATGCGGCGCGGACTGCCGCTCATGATGCCCTCCCGCCCCTCGAACTTGGACTGCACCTCAATGCCGCGCGGGGTAATCTCAAAGCGGCGGATATCCTTGGCATGATCACTGCCGCGCAGTTTCAGCACCAGCAGGGCTTTGTGCACGGCGCTATCAATCTCCACATAGCGCAGGAGAATGTACGAATCCGCCACAAAGGCCAGATTCATATCCCCTTCCGTGGTCTGGCCGAACAGCGTCGGGGTTTCGTGGGTGATGACCGCGGTCAGCCCTTCCCGCTTCAGCGCGTTGATGAAGCTGTACTGGAGGGAGCGCAGTTCAATCGGGTCTCGCGTCAGGCGCTCGAAATGGGAGAGGCTGTCCACCAGGATGCGCTTAGCCCCGATCTCTTCCGCCATGGACTCGATGATGCCCCCCATGCTCTCCAGGTCGCGGCGGGTGACCTCCGGGCTGGTCATGATGACCCGCAGTTTGCCCTCGGCCTCCAAGGAGCGGAAATCCCACCCGAACGAAGCCGCGTCGCGGTAATATTGTTGGGGGAACTCCTCAAAGGTGAGGATAATGCCCGGCTCATTGTACTGGACGATGCCCGAATAAATGAACTGCATCCCCAGAGTGGTCTTGCCCGTGCCCGGGGCGCCTTCCACCACGTTGGCCGTGAGCGGGAGGAACCCACCATGCAGCATCTCATCCAGGCCGGCAATTCCCGTTTTCACCCGTTCCATGCTGACTGCCTCCTCTTGCAGGCATAGGCGGCATCATCCTCATCCGCCGCCGGCATCCGCGGCTCAGCGCATCTGGCGGATGATATGATATACCGCCTTGACGCGAAAATGGCGGTCCTCACAGGCCGTGATGAAGTCATTCACCAGCCGGCGCATTTCCGGGTCGTTGGAGAGCATGTAGACCGGCATATCCCCCACCATGCGTCGTTCCATCACGCCGGCTTCCACCAGCTCGTCCAGCTCCGGCTTCACTGCCGCGGCATTGCGGCCGGCATAGCGCGCGATATTTTCCACGGTGTCCGCAGTGTTGGGGTTTTCATAGAAGAAGCGCATCAGATCCCACTTGATAAAGGAATTCACCTTGTTCTTGATGAAATCCAGCAGTCGGGGATCCATGTCATTCATCAAGCGAGCCGTAAAATCATCGCTGGTGACGTTCAAGGGGGGCCTCCTTTCCGTCAGCGCTCCAACACGTCCGCAGTCCAGCCGGCGGACCTCCTCATCCTCTCAGACGTTGCCACAGCTCCAGCGATTTCTCTATTGGATATTCTAACATGTATGATGCAAATTAGCAACCCTTTTTGCACACTTATCCCGTCTCCAGCGTCCGCTCGAGCTGGAGCGGCAATGGCTCCAGGGCGAACACGCGCTCGATGACCGCGTGGCGGATGGACTCAATCAGGTGCTGGAACATCTGATAGGCGCGGCGCTTGTACTCTACCAGCGGGTCGCGCTGGCCGAACGCCTCCAGCCCAATGCCCTGGCGCAGGTCTTCCATCTCGGTCAGGTAGTCGATCCACAGCCGGCTCACAAACGCCAGCATCACCCGCCGCTGAATCTCCAGCATCACCCGATCCCCCAGGAAGTCGCGCATCAGCGCCCGGGCATCCGCATCCAGCGAACCCAGCGGCACATCCAGCAGGGCGCGCACATGCGGAAGGCCGATATAGCGCAGGAACATGTTCACCAGCTCAGAATCTATGTCGCTGAGCTTCTGACCCTCGTAGCTCCGCAGGCGCTTGACCTCCGCCGGCGGCGCTGAATCAATGGCCGCCCGCTCCACCTGCCAGCGCAGAGACAAAGACAGATCGCTCAGGACACTCCTGGACAGACGCTCCCGCTCCCACGTCCGGGCGAAATCCAGCGCACGCCGTTGATACTCTTGCGATAGGCTGGCCAACCCTTCCTGTCGGAAGGCTTCCCGCCGGCCCTGGTCCAGGAAAGCCCCTTTGCCGCGCATATAGCGCATGACCCATTCCTGCAGGTCGGCCGGCATCTCCCGCACCGGACGGTTCAGCCAGGCCTCCAACAATTTCATGCCCCAGCTCTGTGCCACCGCGCGCCAATCCTCGACGCGCAGTCCGCCCAGCGTCTCCTCCAGCAGTGACTGCTCCCTGCGCGCATCGTGGAAGACTGCCAGCTCGTCCAGACATTGACGAATGGACTGGCGCATTTCCTCGCCCAGGTTAGCGACGCGCTGTGGGCCTATCTCTGCCAGCAACTGCTCCGCCAGGCGGTCTTCCACCTTCTGGCGCTCCGCCGGCTCCCACTGGTCGAACCGCCGCCGGAGCAGGGCCTGCTCGCGCTCCGCATCAATAAACGGCTCGCAGTGATACACCGCCTGCTCGACGCGTCCCCGCCAGGCCGGCGGAACTTGCGCCGGCGGATAATCCTTGACCTGCGGCCATACGAACCGCCCCAGCGCTTCATGCAAAGCCTGCCGCACCGGGATCTCCAGGCGCTCCGGCTGAAGCGCCTGAAATTCCTGCCAGGCATCCTCTTTCAGGAAATATCCCTGCCGGCCCAGGAACTCCTTGATGTCCTCCAGCATTCCCTCATACAGTTCGCCGGTGTCCGCCGGCGACCGCAGGAACTGCTCGAGCTGTGCGTCGAGGAAGCGCAGGAGAGACTGGCGCACAGGCTCCGGCAGAGCCTCCAACGGGGATTCCTCGAACTGCCGCAGGCGGGCGCGGTCCAGCAATTCGCCGGCGGCCAGCGCTTCCGCCCGCACCGTCTCCGCCAGCTCCGCCGGCAGGGAGGCAAGCGGGAGCGAGCGCACCTCCGCCAGCGCCTGCCGGCCCAGATACTGGGCAATGCCGTTGTACAGGGAGGCATCGATCTCCGACAGGGTGCGCCGGAGGAATGCCCGCCGCTTGTCGGGCTTACGGTAGATGTTCTCCTGGTCGAGATAGCGCAGGATGCTCTCGCGCAGTTCCTTCTCCAGGTTCATAATCTTGCGCTGGTCGGCGCCGGCCAGGATGCGCCGGCCCACCGCCCGCTCCACCGCGGTGACGACCTTGCCGTCCATGCTGGACAGGGAGCGGGTTTCCATCTGCGCCAGCTTTTCCTGATCCAGGAAATAGCCTTCCTCTTCCAGGAACCCGCGCACGCGTTTGTACAGCGCCGGCGGCAGTTGACGGCCCGTTCGGCCGGCCAACTGCCCACGCAGGCGAGCGCTCAGGAAAGCCCGCAGGGCGGGCTGGATGTCAGGCGGAAGCTTGCCCACGTCCGCCAGTTGGAACGCGCTCAATCGAGCGCGCTCCGTGAACAGGCCGGCGCCGATGACCGCACGCCACAGCGTATCGCGCAGGTCATCGGGCAGGAGGCCAGCCGGCATGCCCTTCGGCCACAGGACCGCGCCCAGCGAACGCTGTAACGCCTCCTGCAGTGCCGGGTCCCACTGCGCGAACGCCTTATCCCGCCAGGGTGCAAACACGTCCTCTTTCAGCACCACGCCGGCGGAGCGCATGGCCACGATGACCCGTTCGCGCAGGGTGTAATCCAGCTCCTCGACCGCGCGACTGCGGGCTTCCTCCATCTGCCGGCGCACCAGCGCACGGGCGACCAGGCGCGCGTTCTCATCCCCCAGGTCATGCAGGGATTGATGGACCAGAAATTCCTGAAGCCGGCGCTCATCCCGGAAATAGCCGCGCCCACGCAGGACCTGTTGAATATGCCGCTGAAGCGCATCGTCCAGGGAGCCGATGGTCTTACTGCGCAGGGGATTCAGATACTGCTCCCCCACATACTCGGCCAGCTCTTCCATATCGGCGCGCGGCATTTCGGCCAGCCGGCGGCCGGCGAACTCCTCTTCCGCGCGCACATCGTCGAACGCCCCGCTCTCCAGGAGCATGGCCTCCACCGCGTCGAACAGCGGCCGGTCCAACTGTCCGCCGCGAGGGTCCAGACGTTCAGGGAGATAATCCGCCACCCGGGCGGCGACCTCATCGAACACCGGCCAGACGCCGATCTGCTGTTCGCGCCAGGAATAGACGGTCAGTGCTTTGGCGAAGATATCATACCATTCAGCCGGCAACTGCAAAGGCGTCAGATCAATCTCCCCCAGCTCCCGCAGGGTCCAGAAGCGCGCCAGGGCATCCAGATATTTCAGCTCCAGGTCCCGCAGGCGAAGGTGCGCATAGCGGGCCAACTCCACCTCACCCCATACCGACTGGCGCTCCGCAATACAGCGGCTGAGCTGTTGCCGAAATTCGGCATATGCCTCTTCCAGGGAGAGCTGGGTGCGGATCACTGCGGCGGCGAGGTATGCCGGCGGGACCCGCCACAGCAGACGGTAGGCCTGGGGGTCCACCACCGCCAGCGTATCCAGGAGCCACTGCCCCACCGAGACGACATCCTCTCCCGCCGGCACTTGCAGGAGTTGGAGCCTGGCCGCCAGGTCCTGCTCCACCCGCTCGCTCCAGCGGCGCAACTGCTCTCGCACCACGCCGGCCAGGAACTGCTCCAGGTCCGGCAGTGGAACGCGGGACAGCGGCACCGCATCGTTCAGCCACTGCAGGACAGAATATGCACCCTGCCCCTTGCCGCGCCCTTCCAGCAGGCGCTCCAACTGCTCCGCGCCAGAATCGGTATAGGCGTTCGCGATCAGCACGCCGGCGAACCACTCCCGGGTCCTCTCATCCAGCTCCGCAACGCTCACCTGGTCCAGGCCGTACCGCTCTGGCAACGCGGACTTCACCATGGCCACCTTTTGCAGGCAGATGCCGGTGTGGAATACCTGCAGAAAGGTAGACTCCAGCATTTCATGCACATCGTCCGGCGACAGCTCCTCCCAGCGCATATCGCGCGGGAATTCCATGCGGATGGACAGGCCGCGCAGGACCTGGTCCACCATTTCGCGAGCATTGAACGGCCGGCCGCGCTCTTCCAGCATGCTCAGATAGGTCTGCACGCGCTGGGACAGGAACTCCTTCTGCCCTTCCCACTGCTCGTCGTAGCCGGCGATGGCCTCGCGGAAGGCCGCATGCACGAACTGCTCCTCGATATCCTCGCCGTACAGCTCCAGGCCCGTATGGACCAGGTCAAGGAAGCTGGACCGACGCTGGGCCGGCTCCACGCCGGCGAGGAAATGGGCCACGAAGCCGATGCTGAACGGCGGGAAGAGGGTGCGGTTCTGCCCAAGGCTGTACGGATAGCGCATCACCTCCACCGCCGTTGTGGAAGCGACGGTCTTACCCCCCTTCTTGCGGCTTGCGCCCTTCTGAATCTCCACCGGCGCGAACTGCAGGGGCATGAGGATGTCGTAAAACTGCACCCACTTCGTCAGGTGCGCCGGGTCCTTGCGCACCTCCTCGAAGCGCTCTTGAAGCTCGGTGTCAATCATGCTCCATAGGTCCGGCCACAGGTTGTCCTTGGTCAGGATGCGCTGGCGCTGGCTGTAAATCAGCTCGCGCTGTTGATTGAGCACATCATCGTATTCCAGCAAATGCTTGCGGATATCGAAGTTGTACCCTTCGACCCGCATCTGCGCCGATTCGATGGACTTGCTGACCAGGCTGTGCTCGATGGGCATGTCATCTTCCACGCCCAGGCGCGCCATGAGATTGGCGATGCTGTCGCCGCCAAACCGACGCATGAGGTCATCTTCCAGCGAGAGGAAGAAGCGCGACAGGCCTGGTTCGCCCTGCCGGCCGGCGCGCCCGCGAAGCTGATTGTCAATGCGCCGCGCCTCATGCCGCTCGGTTCCCAGCACGTACAGCCCGCCGGCAGCCAGCACTTTCTCCCGCCGCAGGGCATACTCCGGATCCACCTCCGCCACCGCCGAGTCGAACTGTTCCGACGTCGCTTGGAACGGGTCAATGCCGCGCTGGCGCAGGACTTTGTGCGCCTGCTGAATCACCTCATCGGTCAGCTCGCCGCCCAGCTTGATGTCCACGCCGCGGCCGGCCATATTCGTGGCGACCGTGACCCGGCCCGGTTCGCCGGCGCGCGCGATAATCTGCGCCTCCTTGGCATGCTCCTTGGCGTTCAGTACCACGTGCTCGATGCCGCGCGCCTGGAGCATTCGGCTCAGCTCTTCCGACAAGAAGGACCAGCCGCGCGTGCCCATCACCGCCCGCTTGATGGCCAATCTCATCAC
>JACIWP010000147.1 GCA_014360855.1 Anaerolineae bacterium | reverse complement strand
CGCCAGCCCTTTCGGGTTCGAAACGCCCATTGTGCGAAGCTTCGAGGAGACGTACGGCCGGCCGCCGGCCGGCGCCGCGGAAGAAGAGTGGCTGAGGCACTGCGCCGGCTTCACCACCCGCTTCCTCCGCGAACTGCGCCAAGCCCTGCCGGCCGGCACCATCCTTTCAGCGGCAGTCGCCGGCGAGCCGGCCGCGGCCTACC
This sequence comes from Anaerolineae bacterium, assembly GCA_014360855.1. Lineage (NCBI taxonomy): Bacteria > Bacillati > Chloroflexota > Anaerolineae > Anaerolineae bacterium. The sequence goes on along the minus strand of JACIWP010000147.1, from coordinate 7,653 downwards.
GCTGGGGCCACGACTGGCCGGCCTGGGCGCGGGAGGGCCTCGTGGATGCCATCACCCTGCGCCTGATGACCGGAGATCTGGAGGCCATCGCCGGCCAGGTGCGCGCCGCCCGGCAGGCCCTTGGAGATGCGATCCCTCTCATGGCGCAGTTGTGCTGTTGGGGCGAGCGCCGCCTTTCCACCGCGGGGGATATCCTGCGCGCGGCCCACATCGCGAGGGACGCCGGCGCCGATGCCATCGGCATCTACCGCGCCGACGGCGTGCAGGCCCTTGGGCTGTGGCCGGCGCTGAGACAGCTCGCCGGCGAAGGATTGTGAGATTTCCGGGTGACCTCTGCGTCACCTTCACCATTCCACTGACAGGGAAGCGGACATGGCAGTACAGGGAACCCAAGCAGTGAACGTGAACTGGCGGGCAATGCGCCAGGAAAGTATGGGACAGCGCATCCTGCGCAGATTCCTGCGGCATCGGCTGGCGGTCGCCGGCGCCGTCGTCATCATCCTCCTGGCCCTGGTGGCCATCTTGGCCCCCTACGTGGCCGGCCAGGACCCCTATTACCAGGATTACTCGGCCATCAAGATGCCGCCCTCTCGCGAACACATCCTGGGGACCGACCCGTTGGGCCGCGATGTGTGGGCGCGGCTGGTGTATGCCACGCGGGTATCCCTCTCGGTCGGCCTGGTGGCCGTCATGATCTACACCCTGATCGGGACGATACTGGGCGCGATCGCCGGCTACTACGGCGGCGTCGTGGACACCATCATCATGCGCATCACCGATGTCTTCATGTGCTTCCCCCTGCTCATCATCATTATCACGGTGGTGGCGCTGATCGGCGCCAGCCTGTACAACATCATGGCCGTCATCGGCTTCCTGGCCTGGCCCAGCATCTGCCGGCTGGTGCGGGGGCAGTTCCTCAGCCTGCGGGAACAGGAGTTCGTCACCGCTGCCCGCTGTGTGGGGGTGCCGAGCGGCCGGCTCATCCTGCGCCACCTTTTGCCCAACTGTGTCGGGCCTATCACCGTGGCCGCCACCTTCGGCATGGCCGGCGCCATCCTGACCGAGGCCAGCCTCAGCTTCCTGGGACTGGGCGTCCCGCCGCCCCAACCAAGCTGGGGACAGATGCTCACCGACGCCCAGAAGCTCACCGTGCTGTCGCGCATGCCGTGGCTGTGGGTGCCGCCGGGCATTATGATTGCCCTGACCGTGCTATGTGTCAACTTCGTCGGCGACGGCCTGCGCGATGCGCTGGACCCGCGCATGCGCATTGATTGACGCCGGCCCCATCACCCTGCTCACAAGGAGCCCGCGTATGGAACACATCATCGTGTACAAGGATGAAGGAGCCTATTCCTGCTTCCCCGGCCTGGCCCGACGCCGCAACGGCGAGCTGTGGCTGGTCTTCCGCCGCGCCGGCGCCTTCAGCGTGCAGGCCGTGCGTCTGGGGAAATATGACCACGTCGACCAAGGCGCCCGCATCGCCTATTCCCGCTCCTTTGATGACGGGCGCACCTGGACCCCCATCACCATCCTGCCCCCCAGCGATCCGGAATGCGGCGAGCAGGACTGCTCCATCACCGAACTGCACGACGGCACCCTGCTGATCAACTTCTTCCGCTGGCGGGTGGTGCCGGAACAGGAGAAACACCGGCTTCCCTTCCCCGCATATCATCTCTATGACGGCTCCTGGGCGGATGTGGAGGGGCCGTGGGTCATCCGCTCGCGCGATGACGGGAGGAACTGGGAGCCGCCGGCGCGTGTGGACAGCTCTCCTCTGCCGCGCGCCGGTACCGCCGATGCCGTCCTCGAGCTTCCCGACGGCACCCTGCTGATGGGCATCTACGGCGCGCATTATCCCTCGCGGGTCTGCACGTCCTATGTGGTGCGCTCGACAGATGGGGGCCAGACCTGGGGGAATGCCGGCCTCATCGCGCGCGATCCGGAGGAGCGCATCAGCTTCGAGGAGCCGGCGCTGGCGCTGACGCCGGCCGGCCATCTGATCGCCGTCCTGCGCGCCGGCGAGCCGCGCAACTATCAGTACCTCTACCGGGCCTTTTCATACGACGGGGGACGGACCTGGACGGAGCTGGAGCCAACGCCCATGTGGGGGCATCCGGCCCATGTCCTGCCGCTGACCGATGGGCGCCTGCTGTGCACGTACGGCTACCGCCGGCCGCCCTTCGGGGTGCGCGCCTGCCTCAGCGAGGACAACGGCCGCACCTGGGATATCGAGCATGAGATTATCCTGCGGGACGACGGCGCCTCGCGTGACATCGGCTATCCTTCCTCCGTACAGTTGCCCGATGGCACCATCCTCACCGCCTATTACATTCATGGGGAGGACCTGATCCGCCATATCGCCGTCACGCGCTGGGTGGCGCCCTGATTACGGGCGCCACGCCGGCGCCTGGCTGTTGACGCCGGCCGGCGAGATACGCACCACGTCACTGCCGTCCATGCGCATGACGTAAATGCCCCACTCGCCGTCCCGGTTGGAGCAAAAAGCGATGCGCGTGCCGTCCGGCGACCAGGCCGGCCAGTGGTCGTTGGCGCCGGGCGTGCGCGTCAGGTTCTGCTGTTGGTCCCCGTTCGCCAGCATGATATATATCTCGGCGTTGCCGTCGCGGTTGGACTCGAAGGCGATGTAGCGGCCGTCCGGCGACCAGGCCGGCGACAGGTCACTGCCGCGCGCGTTGGTCAACTGCTTCACGTTCTGCCCGGAGCGGTCCATCACGTAAATATCCCAATCCCCATCCCGCTTGGAAGCGAAGGCGATCCACTTGCCATCCGGTGACCAGGCCGGCGCGAGATCCGCCCCCGGATCATTCGTCAGCCGCATTGGGTAAGTGCCGTCCGCCCACATCACGTAAATTTCCCAGTTGCCGTCCCGCATGGAGGAGAAGGCGATCTCCGTACCGTCGGGCGACCAGGCCGGCGTCCAGTCATCGGCCGGCTCGTTCGTCAGATTGCGGGCCTCCGTTCCATCAACGTTCATCACGTAAATTTCCTTGTTGCCATCGCGGTCCGAGACGAACGCCAGCCGCTTGCCCTCCGGCGCCCAGACGGGGGAGGTGTTTTCCCCTTCATCCGCCGTCAATGCCGTCGGCAGACTGCCATCCGCCCCCATGACCCATATTTGCCATTTCGCCTTGCCCTGTTTGCTCATATAGGCGATGGCCGGCAGGGGGCGCGCCAGCACCAGCGGTTTGGTCGGCGTCGCCGTCCAAGTCGGAGAGGGTGTGACCTGTGGGAGAACGGCCGGCGATGGGGTACCTTTGTTTGCATCCCCAACCAGCATGGCCGCCAGGGTTGCCAGGCCCGGGGTAGGCGTCGGGGTCGCCGGCGGGGAAGAGGCCGGCGGGCGCAAAAAGGCCATCAGAGCTACCGCGACCAGCAGGACCATCAGGGGCACCAGCAGGGCCGCTGTCCAGGAGCGGTGAGGCGCCGGCGCGGGGGTTTCCTCCTCCGCCGGCCGCTGTTTGCGGCGGGGGTTCCAGCGCAGGCGTGTCAGCACCTGCGCCGGCGGATGCTGGACCCGGAGCCAGTAGCGAAATATCTCCACCACCGGACGATAGCTGGTCGCGCCCAACTGCTCCAGCACGCCGGCTCTCTCCAGCAGGTCCAGCTCCGCCAGGATATCCGGGAGGGCGGCCTCAATGCCCTCGGCGCGCAGGGCCACCGCCATCTGCGCCGGCGTGATGACCGTTTGCTCCCCCCGCAGTGCGCCTATCAAGCTGAGGAGGATCTTCCCCTCTGCGGAAGCCCGCTCCCACATCTGCACGAAGATGGGCAGGGGACGCTGTGCGATCGCCTCCAGCGCCGGGTCAATGTCCACCAGGCCGGCCCGGCCGGCTTCTGCCCGCTGGTCGAAAATTTCGGCGCATAACAGTTGCACGAAATAGGGGCGCCGGCCGGTCAGCTCGTCAATGCGCTCCAGCGCCTCGTACTCATACTCCAGCCGGCCCTCCGCCGGCACGCGGATCAGCCGCATCGTCTCCACGCGGCTCAGCGGCTCCAGCCGGCGCGCCGGCGCCCGGCCAAAGGGAAGCTTATCCAGCCGGCGCAGATACTCGGCGGAAACTGCCGCACACACCAGCGCCAGGCGGGGGAAGCGCCCCCAGAGCACCGCCAGGCGCTCCAGGAACGTCCAGGCGGCGCCATCCTGATCCTCGCGGAGCCGCCGCTCCAGGTCGTCCAGCAGGATCACCAGCCGGCCCTGCGCCGACCATCCCTGCAGTGCCTGGGCCAATTCCTCCGCCTCAGCAGTGGATGGGATAGCCTGTCCCGTCCCCGCGCTCAGCGCCTCCAGCAGGGCCGGCCAGGGATCGGGCCGGCCTTCGACGAGGGACAGATACACCGCCGTGTACGGCTCCTCGGCCTCCCGCGCCAGGCGCAGTAAAAGGGAGCTTTTCCCCATACACGGCTCGCCCTCGATGATGAGCAGGCGTTCGCCGTGTTCCAGACCCTGCCAGACCCACGCCATGACCTCGCGCCGGCCGACGAAAAAGCCGTCCGCCGGCACCGGGCCGGCCGTATGGTAGGGATTGCCAGGCACAGGCAAGCTCTTCTCCTCCTCCGGACAGGATGTTGGGCGCATTATAGCACAGGGGATGAAGCAGGGCCAAAGCGCGAGCTGGAAGGGTGGCAGGAACCTACGCAGGTGACACTCACCTCGCGGGTGAGTGTCACCCGGGGCGGAGCCAAAGCCGCCGCATCAAAACGCGGGGATGAGGCACTCACCTCATCCCCGCGTCCGCCCGTCTGGTGGGCCGTTACGGCACCATGTACGTAATCGTGAGCTTCGGCCGGGCGCTCACGTTCGCCCACTCCGATGAGAAGAGGTCATACCGCACGCCGGCACTGCCCACGCCTTTCAACAGCATGCCGAAGTTGCCCTCCGGATAGCGCACCCAATCCTGCACCAGCGGGGTGATATCCCATTCCACCCAGGTTTGCACGGCGTTGAGGGTGGTGCGGGCCACATATTCCGCGGCGGAATCGACGCCGGCGGCCTTGGCGCCTGGCTCCGCCCATGGGATGCCGTTCATCGCCTGGTTCCAGTTCACCTCGCTCTCCTTCCACGGCCGCAGTAAGCGGTGCACCTGCACGTCCATGGTGTAGGAGTTACTGCGGGCATCCACGAACATGCCTAGCACCGCCCGCTTGACCACCGCGTTCTCGGGGATACTGCTCAGGTCAAAGCGCAGGACGCCCTCCATCCATTCCCCGGAGCGGATGTAAATACGAGCGATCCTCCCGTACAGCGTCGCCGGCTCCCAGCCGTTCATGGTGCTGTCCGAAACCCCGCTGTACCCATTCAGCCCGCGCTGGAGCACGATGGTGAATTCCTGTCCGCCGGCGGACGGCGGCTGGGTGGGTGTCGCCGTCGGTGTCGGTGCGGCGGTAGCCGTGGCAGTGGGCGTCGGCGTCATGGTCGGTGTGGGCGTGGGGGTAGCCGGCACGGGCGTTGGAGTGCTGGTGGGCGGCACAGGCGCGCCGGCCACATAGCGGATGGTCAGGCGCGGCCGCAGTGTCACATTCCCCGATTCCGAGGAGAGGATGTTGTACTGCACGCCGGCCAGGTCGAAGCTCTTCACGATGACACCGAAGTTGGACGCCGGCGCCGCCAGCCAATCCCGCACTGCCGCGGTGATGTCCCATTCCGCCCAGGTCGAGATGCCGTTCATCTGCAGACGGCTCAACGGCGCGCTATCAAGGTCCGTGCCGGCTGCCTTGGCACCCGGGACGCCCCAGGCATCGCCGGCGCGCGCCAGGTTCCAGGTGGCCTCCATCTCGCGCCACGGCCGGCGCAGGCGGTACACTTCCATGGTGATAGGATTGGTGTTGCTCCGGCCGCTGACATACAGGCCCAGCTTCGCCTCCTGCACCGAGACGCCGGCCGGCAGTCCGCTCAGGTCAAAGCGCAGAAGCGCCGACATCCATTCCCCGGAGCGCACCAGGAGCCGAGTGTTTGTGCCGTAGTTGGTGTCCACCGACCAGCCGTTGATGAACGTGTCCTCCACGCCGGCATAGCCGTTGCTCCCTTCCTGCAGGACGATGGTCTGCACATCGCCGGCCGGCGGAGGCGGCACCGGGGCAGAGGTGCTCGTGGCGGTCGGTGTCGGGGTAGGCGTAGCCGGCGCAGGCGTGTTCGTCCTCGTCGGCGTGGCCGTGGGGGTGAATGTGCGCGTCGGCGTGGCGGTGGGCGCCGGCGTATTGGTGCGCGTGGGGGTGGCCGTGGGTGCAGATGGTCCCGGCACCCAGTACGTCACAATCAATCGCGGATGCTGAGCGGCCAGCTCCTGGTTATCGGAGGAGACGAAATCGTACTGGGTATAGGTCTCGCCGGTGGCATAGAGCATGACGCCGTAGTTCTGGGCCGGCGCGCGCACCCACTCCTGCACCATGCCGGTCACATCAAAGCTGTACCAGGTATTGAGCACCTCCACGGCCTTCCGGTCGCTGTAGGTGCTGTCGCGGTCATTGGGACCGCTGGCGCCGGCGGCCTGCCACGGCTGTCCGCTGGCGGCGTTCTGCCAGGTGGCCTGCGATACATTCCACGGCCTCAGCATCTTGTAGGTCTGCACCCAGATGTAGCTGGGGTTGCTCCGCTGATAGGTATACACCTCCAGCCGGGCACTCGTCACCACCGCATTGGTCGGGATATCGCTGATATTGAAATAGAGCAGGGACGCCATGACGTTGTCTTCCTTGGCCGTGCGCACCGCCAGGTTCGCCTCGCGCCCGAAGTTGGTGGTGGGGCTGTTGGCACTGATGTAGGTATCCAGAGCGCTGTGCTGATACTGCCGGGTGATGGGCGTCCCTCCCACCGTTGGCGTGGGCGTGATGGTCGGCGTCGGCGTGGCGGTGGGGATAGGCGTGGGCGTCGGGCCGGCGGTCAGCCGGTACACGATGGTCAGCTTGGGACGTAAGGATACCGTCGGACAGTTCGATGAGACGAAGTCATACTGCACGGATCGGTTGATGTAACCCTTGATGACCAGGCCGTAGTTCAGGCTCGGCTGGGTCACCCATTCCTGCACGGCGCGGGTGATATTGAAATCATACCACGCGCCGGTCTGGGTCAGGATCTTCTGGTCCAGGGGCGTCGCGTCCCGGTCAACGGTTGTATCGTTGGCACCGGGCGCCCCCCAGGGATGGCCGGCGGAGGCCAACTGCCAGGTCGCCTCCATTTCCGCCCACGGCCGGCGCATACGGTAGACACTGGCGACGATATCATCCGCAACACTGCGGTAGGATGTGTACAGGCTCAGTGTGGCCGACTCGACCTGGGCATTGCGCGGGATGCTGGACAGGTCAAAGCGGATCAAGGAGGCCACGATTTCATTGTAGCTGTAATGGATGGGCAGGGTGACCTTGGTCCCAAAGTTGGTGGTCTTGTACCAGAAGTTGATGCAGGTATCCAGCACGCCGGCATAGCCGTTGACGCCCGGCTGAAGGGTCACGGTAATGGGCGTGCCGATGGGCGCCGGCGTAGCGGTCGGCGTCGCCGGCGCGGAGGTCGGCGTGCGGGTTGGCGTCCACGTCGGTGTGGCGGTGGCCGGCGGGTTCGTCGGTGTGCGGGTAGGGGTTGGGGTGGCCGGCGCGCTGGTAGGGGTCGCGGTGGGGATCGGCGTAGCTGTCGGCGCCGTG
>JACIWP010000146.1 GCA_014360855.1 Anaerolineae bacterium | reverse complement strand
TCCTGCGGGTACGCGCACACGACGCCGAGAGCGAGACCGCCGAGGGGCTGGAGACGGCCGAGGTACCCGGCCGGCGCGGTGAACCGATCTCCTACGAGGTCCATTTCCAGCGGGTGAAGGTCCCCGCCCCAGCCAGCCACAGCCTCATCCGGGTCGAGCTGGGCGGCGTCGAACATCCGCCGGCCGTGACCCTGCGGCGTGGGGAAGAGCATGCCACCGTCGAGCCATCCCGCCGGGAAGAGGGCGCTTTCATCTTCGAAGGGTTGAGCGCCGGCGAATACCAGGTGCTGGTAGCGGGCCTGGGGGAAATTGGCCGGATCACCGTGGACGGTTGGAACCCCGGCTTCCTGCGCTTCCCCATGGGCAGTCAGGTGCGGGTGCGCATCAGCCAGCGCACCTTCGCCGGCGTCCTGCGGCTGGAAAGCCAGCGCTGGGGAGAACTGCGGCAGGCGCACGCTGAGCCAGGGGAAGAGATCCGCTTCACCGACCTGCCGGCCGGCGCCTACCGCCTGCGCTTTCGGGGCTGGCAGTCGCCCGAGTTCGTCCTGGACGGGCAGAACAGCGTCTCCTTCCGGGATGTGGAGGCACAACAGCCCTTCCACAGCGAGCTGTCGGGCCGGCTGTTGAACGCCGACGGCGAGCCGCTGGTCGGCCGGCGGGTCCTGCTCATGGACGCGGACGGCGCACTGCGGGGCGAACAGCACACGGACCGCTTCGGGCGCTGTCGCTTCGCCGGCCTCGGCCCGGGCAGTTATACCCTGGTCATCGAGGAGCTGGGCATCTCGCAGGGGAATATCGTGCTGGACGGCCGGCAGAGCCGGGAGATCGATCTGATGGCCCCTGCTGTCGCGCGCCCCAAACTGCTCGAGCATTATGTGCTCCTGCCGGCAAAGTCCCAGCCCGGCCCCTGGGTCAGCGTGCTTCTGCTGTCTGATTCTATCCGGCGCGCCGGCGCCGTGGTTGGCTTCAGCCTGCAAGAGGCACAGATGGCGCGCTACGTGACCATCGTCGCCGATGCCGACGAGATTGACGAGTCAGCGGAGCGCAGACTGCTCGATGCCGGCTGTATCGTGCGGCGCCTGCCCGGGGAGAGCCACGCGCTGAGCAGTGCACTGCGGAGCACCCCTTTATGAGGCCCGATTTCTGAGGGAGGGAATGAACCTATGGTCCAACCGGTCAACGATGCGGAGTCCTACGGGGTGCGGATCGCGCCGGCGGAGGTGGGATTGGGCGAGACCTACTGGCGCGTGACGCGCGTGCATCATCTGACGCCGGCGGAGAACCGCGGCGGCCATCATCTCTTCCTGGACGTGCTGGATGAGTACGGTCAGCCGGCGGTGGGCACGCGCCTGCGCATCGCTTGGGAGGGGGGCGAGGAAGAGCTGGAAATCGAACCCACCGCCCCCGGAGAGCCGGGAGCTGTCTTCCCCCTCGGACAGGGACAGGTGTGCAGTGTGGAGGTGCTCGGCCTTCCCAGCGACCGGGTGCTCCACCTGCATACGGAGCATCCCGATGAGGAGGCCGGCAATTCCCTCTACCATCACTCGTTCTACCTGGTGTGGCAGAAGGCCATCAAGAAAGTGTTCGCCTATTATGTGCTCTTCGGACCCCCCGATCATCCGCAGACCCAGGCCAACCTGATCATCGCCCTGGGCTACATCCTGCGCTTCAAGCCGGCCTTCGGCTTCAAAGTGGAAGAGGCGGCGCTGGCCGAACGGGTCACCATCATCGGCGGGCCGGACGTTATCCCTGTGGAGGCGCAGGAGCGCCTGGAGGAGGCCGGCTGTTGGGTCTACCGCATCGAAGGGGACAGCCGCGCCATTGACCGCGTGCTGACTGACCTGCTCAAGCAGGGCATCCTCTTCCCCGAATAAAAGGGCCGGCTCTCCCATGACCACTTTCTCCCAACCTGCCGGACAGCTCCTTCGCAAACTGCGGCTTCCGGAAACCGCCTGGCGGCTGGCGCTGGTACTGTTGGCCGCCGGCGCGCTGGCCGTGCGCCTTTGGCAGATCGGCTATCACAGCCTGTGGTTCGACGAGGCCGTCAGCGTCTTCTGGGCGCGACAGCCGGCGCGCGAGATACTGGACGTCGGGTTCCACCTGATCCGCGACAAGCATCCGCCTGTCTACTACCTCCTCCTGCACCTTTGGACGCATCTCTTCGGGTACAGCGAGGTCAGCGTGCGGCTGATGACGGTCTGCTTCGGCGTCATCATGCCGCCGGCGCTGGCCGTGCTGGGGAAAGAGGTGCTGGGCCGGCGGGCTGGGGTCATCGCCGGCCTGTTGGCGGTCCTCAACCCCTTCCTGGTCTGGTACTCGCAGGAAGTCCGCATGTTCGTGCCCTCGGCCGCACTGGCCATCCTCGCCACCTGGTGCATGGTGCGGGGGTTGCGGAGCGGAAGGTGGGGCTGGTGGGCCGGCTATGTGGTGCTGACGACACTGGCCCTGTACTCCTATCTATATATCGCCTTCCTGGTCCCCTTCCAGGGCCTGTATGCCCTGGCCTGGGTGCTGTACACGGCGCGCAGGGAGAAAATACCCTTCATTCGCCGGCTCCTGCCCATCCTGATCGCGTTCGGCGCGGTGGCTCTGCTCTTCCTCCCGCTGGCCCTGCAGGCGCTACGCGTCACCCATCAGGAGGCACAACCCGGCCGCCCCTTCCAGGCGTTCTTCCCCACGATGTGGCGCTTGTTGGGATGGTACACCGTCTGGAAGGCCCTCTGGCCGGCATCCTGGATCTCTGCGGTTTCCGCCGGCGCGCTGGCCCTCCTGCTGGCCGGCTTGCTGGTGCCGACGAGCAAGCCCCTCGGCCGGCTGTTCCTCCGGCTGTCCATCGGCGTGCCCGTGCTCATCGGTGGGTTCCTGTTGGGCATCAACCAGGCCGTCTTCGCCGCGCCGCGCTATTTCCTCTTTGTGGTGCCCTTTGTCTGCCTGGCATGGGGCGCCGGCCTGGCCTGGCTGATGGAGCGCCGCCGGCGGGCCGGCCAGCTCGTGCTGGCGCTGTGGGCGGCTGTGGCACTGCTGGCCCTGCCCGACAACTGGGCGCCGGAGAACCGGCGCGAGGAGTGGCGCGCCGCTACCGCGTACGTGGACGCCCACGCCGGCCCGAACGATGCCGTGCTCCTGCACCCCGGGTTTGTCCATGTGGCCTTCCGCTATTACGATACCCGCGGCCTGCCGCTGTTCTATCCCTTTGAGGGGGACATCACCTCGTTCGAGCAGATCAACGCGCCCCTGGAGGGCCTGGCCGGCCTGTACGACGTGATATGGCTGGTCACCTCCCACGAGGAACAGCCCGACCCCCAGCAGTTCGTCCGGCGCTGGTTCGAGGCGCGCTATCCGCAGGTGACGGAGCAGTTCCCCGCCGGCGTGGCAGTGCGCGGCTACGCGGTGCGCTACCGCCTGCACTCCCTGCCGGCCGATACGGTGCCGGCGCACATCACTTTCGACGGGCGGGTGCGCCTGGCCGGCTACCAGATTGACCGGACCAGCCTGCCGGCGCAGGACCACATCTATCATCCCCCCAGCAATTGGATCCATGTGACGCTGTACTGGAGCGCCTTACAGCCGCTGACGGAAGAATTCCGCGTCCAACTGCGGATGGAAGATGCATGGGGACAGGTCTGGGGGGACCGCCTGGAATGGCCGGGGGATGTGTTCCATCTCTATCCGCCGGCGCAGTGGCAGGTTGGCGAATTGGTGCGCCACGATATAGATGTCAATCTGAACCCGGCCACGCCGGCCGGCCAGTACCGCCTGGTACTGCGCATCGTGGGGGCGGATGGCCAGCCGCGGCCGGTCAATGAGCCGCCTGGAGAAACTTCGGTCGTGCTGAGCGCCATCACCATTACGGCGCCATAAACGGGCCGGCAACGCAGACACGGCGGCCAAGCACTTCGCCTGCACCATTGTGGAGGACACCATGTCTCGACGCTTCACCCTCTGGCCCCTGTGTCTGCTGGTCATCCTGTGCATCACTGCCGTCGCCTTTGCGCGGGGCAATCTGCTGACCAACCCCGATTTTGAAGCGGGAAAATTGGGATGGGTGTCACTAGCGGGGTCGTTTGAGGTTGTTTCCTCGCCCGTACATGGAGGAGCCGGCGCGGCGAAGGTACGGGGGACCATTGCGCAGTACGTGGACAGTGTCTATGCCGGCGCCGGCTACACCTTCACCGCCTGGGCGGTGAAAAATGACCCAGCCGTCTCCTCGGTGCGCCTGGTGTTGGACTGGAAAGATGCCGGCGGAAATTCCCTGCGGCGCGATGCCTCCAGCCCGCTCAGCACGAACTCCCCGGACTACCGCCCGCTCACGTTGGGGCCGGTGACCGCGCCGGCGGGCGCAAAGCGCGTGCAGGCGATCCTGGAGAGTGCCGGCTCCGGATACTCCTATTTCGACGATGCGGCGTTGGATATGACCAGCCCGCCGCCTACGCCCACCGCTACGCCCACCGCGACTGCCACATCCCAACCGGCCCCAAGCCCCACGCGTACCGCCACCTCGACGCCTACGCCGCCTCCCACCCCGACGCCCACCGCGCTGCCGGCCGGCGCGCTGACCATCAACGAACTGGCCTACCAGCCGGCACCATCTTCCGGGACGCCGGAAGCGCACCGCGAATGGGCGGAGCTGTACAATGCCCTGCCGATCTCCCTCGACCTGCGGAATTTTCGCCTGAGCGATGGAGAGGACACGGACACCCTGCCGGCCTTCGTCCTGCCGTCGGGAGGATTCGTGGTCATTGTGGGTTCGCGCCAGGCCTTCCTGGCCGATTATCCCGGTTTCGCCGGTCTCCTCATTGAATTAGGGGATGCGGAGCTGGGCAATGGGCTGAACAACGCCGGCGACGCGCTCATCCTGCGCGATCCGGTGGGCCGGCCGGTGGATGCCCTCTCGTACGGGGATGATGCCAGCGTGTTCGCCACCCCCTGTCCGCTGGTAGCAGCCGGCCATTCATTGGAGCGGGAGCCGGCCGGCTGGGACACCGACCGCGCCGATGATTTTGTGGAACGGGAGACGCCATCGCCGGGGGGCACGCCGGCGCCCACCCCAACGCTGACCCCGACATCCACTTACACCGTAACCGCCACTCCCTCCGTCACGCCAACCGCCACCCCAAGCGTTGTACCCAGCGCCGCACCCTCGCCTGCGCCAACGCACACACCGACGCCGACGGCCACCGCGACACCCGAACCCACCCGTCTGCGCTGTTTTCTGCCGCTCCTGCGCCGGGGCTAAAAGATGCCGAGGCCGCTCAGGGCCGAGGAAACGCCGGCCATCAGCACCAGCAGAAGCGTGATAAGGCGGAACACGCGGGGATTCACCCGCCCGGACAGGCGCAGGCCGGCCCACGTCCCCAGGGCCAGCGCCGGCAATGCCGCCAGCGCGTACAGGCCGACCTGGCGCGTCATCAGGCCGTGATAGACATACAGCGGCAGAGTCACCACGTTCAGCGCCATGAAATAGGCCACCAGATTGGCGCGGAAGGCCTGCTTCTCCAGACCCTGATTGGTGAAAAAGAGGATGACGGGCGGGCCGCTCATACCGGTACTGCCGTTGAGGAAGCCGCTGACCAGCCCCACCGGGATGGAGGCCGGCCCTTCCTGCCGGAGGGGCCGCTGAAAGCCCAGGAGGAACGCCAGGGCGAAGAGCGTGATGACGGCACCAATGAAGCATTTCAGCGCGCCGGCGGAACCCCAGGCCAGGAAATAGGCGCCCGCCGGCGTCGCCGCGATGCCGGCCAGCGTCAGGAGCAGGATGCGGCGCGGCTGGACATCGCGCCAAGTGGCGAGGAGAAGGAACAGGCCGTTGGCCATGCTCATCAACAGCACCGCCGGCACCGCCACCCGCGGCGACAGCAGGATCACCATGACCGGCGTCGCCACCAGCGCGAAGCCGAAGCCGGTCAGCCCATAGGTCAGGCCGGCGAGGAAGACAGCCGCCGCGCCCAACAGGATTTGCCAGCCACTGCCAATGCCCAGCACCTTGACCATTCCCATTAAGGTGACAGTCACCTGTGAGGTGACTGTCACCTGCTGATCTTGCCCGGCCCGTTTAGCGGAACTCCGGCGGGCTGTAGTTGGGCGCTTCCTTGGTCAGGATGACGCTGTGCGGATGGCTCTCGATCAGCCCGGAGGAGGTGATGCGCACCCAGCGCGCCTTCTCCCGCAGTTCCCGCAGGTTGGCGGCCCCCACATAGCCCATGCCGGCGCGCACCCCGCCCACCAGTTGATAAATAAAGTCGGAGAGCTTGCCCTTGTACGGCACACGGCCCTCGACGCCCTCCGGCACCAGCTTTACGACGCCGCCCTGGCCGGTGCCGTAGCGGTCCCGGCTGAAATCGCTCATGGCGCCCAGACTGCCCATGCCGCGGTAGTCCTTATAGCGCCGGCCTTCGAACAGGATCAGCTCGCCGGGCGATTCGTCCAGGCCGGCCAGCAGGTTGCCCAGCATGACGGCGTCCGCGCCGGCGGCCAGCGCCTTGACGATATCGCCGGAGTACTTCAAGCCGCCGTCGGCGATGATGGGCTTGCCCAACTCATGGGCGGCGCGCGCACAGCGGAAAATGGCGGTGAGCTGGGGCACACCAATGCCGGTGACCACACGCGTGGTGCAGATGGAGCCGGCGCCCACGCCGACCTTCACCACATCCGCGCCGGCCTGGATGAGAGCCACCGTCCCTTCGGTGGTAGCCACGTTGCCGGCGATGATGACCATCTTGGGGAAGCGCCGGCGGATCCAGTCCACCATTTCCAGCACGCTCCGCGTATGACCGTGTGCGGTGTCAATGACGATGGCGTCCACGCCGGCCTCCACCAGCGCCTCTACCCGCGCCTGATGGGCCTCGCCCACCCCCACGGCCGCGGCGGCCAACAGCCGGCCCTTGTCATCCGTCGCCGCATTGGGGTAATCCCGCTTCTTCATGATGTCCTTGACGGTGATCAGCCCCTTCAAATAGCCGTGCTCATCCACCAACGGGAGTTTCTCGATGCGGTGCTTCTGCAGGATGACCTGCGCCTGCTCCAGCGTCGTGCCGATGGGCGCGGTGATCAATCCCTCCGAGGTCATATACTCCGAGACAGGCCGGTCCCATTCGGTGACAAAGCGGATGTCGCGGTTCGTCAGGATGCCCACCAGCTTGCCGCTGTCCTCGGTGATGGGGATGCCGGAGATGTGATAGCGGCTCATCAGTTCCTCGGCCTGCCGCAGGGTGGCCGTGGGCGGCAGGGTGATGGGGTCCACGATCATGCCGGACTCGGAGCGCTTGACCTTATCCACCTCGGCGGCCTGGTTCTCGATGGACATGTTACGGTGGATGACGCCCAGGCCACCCTCGCGGGCCAGAGCGATGGCCATGCGCGCTTCGGTGACGCGGTCCATGGCGGCGGAAAGGATTGGGATGTTGAGGCGGATGGCCGGCGCCAGCTCCGTGGCCACCGAGACCTCCGCCGGCAGGACCTCCGAATAACCCGGCTCCAGCAGAACGTCGTCAAAGGTCAACGCTTCCTCGAAAAACATCGCATCGCTCATATGGCATTTCCTCCTCACACGGGTGTGTGTTCTCTGCCCATCAGTCACTTCGGCGGCGGCACCTCGCCGGCGATCAGCCGGCGCAGGGCCTCGACGTACAACCGATGTTCCACGACATGCACGCGCGCCTCCAACGCCTCCAGCGTGTCCTCCGGGTATATGGGCACCTTCTCGCTGACGATCACCGGCCCGCAGTCCACCTCCTCGTCCGGCACAAAGTGGATCATGACCCCGGTATGGGTGATGCGCCCCTCCCGAAAGGCCTGATAGGCGCGGGCGATGGCATCGGTGCCGGGGAACTGCCCCGGCAGGGCCGGGTGCAGGTTAATGACGCGGCCGGGGAAGCGCTGGAGGAACGCGTTGCTGAGGACATGCATCCAGC
>JACIWP010000145.1 GCA_014360855.1 Anaerolineae bacterium | reverse complement strand
GAAGACGGTCTTGATGTAGTTCACGGTGTACCTCGCAGTTGGTTCAACAGGTCTTCTGCGGTAGCGCGCCACTGGGGATCTTGGCTTTTGGCAAGGAACGTCTCCAGGGCCTGGATGGCCTCTTCGTTCCTGCCCAACCCCTGATAGGTGTAGCCCAGCGCCAGGTACGCTTCGGCCAGCTCCGGGTTCAGCTCGCGGGCCTTCTCCAGCTCGGGCAGGGCCTCCTGAAAACGGTTCGTCTGGGCGTAGATACTGCCGAGGTTATAATGAAGTTCGGCATCGTTGGGTTGGAGGGTGATGGCTTTCTTCAACTGGGTGATGGCATCGTCCCATCTGCCCATATGGGCATAGGCGACGGCCAGGTTGGAAAGGGCGTCCGGGTTCTGGGGGTTGAGCCGCACCGCGGTCTCATATTCGGACGCGGCTTCGGCGAAGCGGCCCTGGTCGGCGAGGACATTGCCCAATATAAAGTGGGCTTCGGCGAGGTTGGGGTTCAGCTCGATGGCCTGGCGCAGGTTCTTTTCGGCGCCGGCCAGGTCGCCGGCCTGTTGGGCCTGCCGGCCGGACTCCAGGTAGGCGGCGGCATCGCCGGAGGCCGGCGTCGTGCCCGAGCAAGCGGACAGTACCGCGAGCAAGGCCATCAGGCCTACCAACAGGGGCACAATCGGCGGATGCTTGAGCAGTCGCATGAACGCCCTCCTGGTAATACGGCCGGCGAAGTATCGCGCCGGCTCAGTCCTGTCGGGGATTCAGCACCACGATCTGGGTTTCTTCCGGCAGGCTGGCCGGCGTGACCTTGAGCACGTCCAGCGGCTCGGGCATGGAGATGCCCACCTCTTTCAGGAAGACATCCAGGCCGGCGAGCGGCAGGGTGGTGAACTTCGTCTTGTAATGGATGGGCACCACGATGCGCGGCTCCAGCAAGCTGATGACCTCCGCCGCCTCCGCGGCCTTCAGGCACTGATGTCCTCCTACGGGCACCAGAAGGATGTCGATATGTCCCAGGGCTTCGATCTGTGCTTGGGTGGGCACGTGTCCCAGGTCTCCCAGGTGGCACACGCTCAGGCCGTTGAACTCGTAGAGGTACACGGTGTTGGGGCCGCGCTGGCTTCCCTGCTTTTTATCGTGGAAGGTGGCGATGCCGGTGATGAACACCCCTTTGATCTCGTACTCGCCCGGGCCGGCGATGATGAAGGGGTTCCCCTTACATGCCTTGGCGTAGGCATGATGGGGGTCATCATGGCTGATGGTGACGATATCGGCCTTCAGGCGCGGCAGTGTATAGCCTGTGGTCTCATCGTATGGATCGGTGATGATCGTGACGCCCGACTCGCGGATGCGACAGCAGGCGTGACCCAACCAGGTAATTTCCATGCAGTGTTCCCTTTACCTCGCGGATTTGCAGGGGGCATTATACCGCAATTTGCCGGCTTTGCCAACATGGGCCTGGCCGGCCGTTAATACGCCTGCCGGTCGGTGAAGATCTTCAGCACTGTGCGGATCAGTATCTTGATGTCCAGCATGAGCGACCAGTTCTCGATGTACCAGAGGTCGTACTTGGTACGCTCGGCAATGGAGGTGTCGCCGCGCAGGCCGTTGACCTGTGCCCAGCCGGTGATGCCGGCCTTCTCCCGGTGGCGGTCCATATAGCGTGGGATACTGCGGCGGAACTGCTCCACGTAGATGGGGCGCTCGGGCCGCGGCCCCACCAGGCTCATGTCGCCCAGCAGGACGTTAATGAGCTGGGGCAGTTCGTCAATGGAGAGCCGGCGGATGATGGCGCCCAGACGGGTGCGCCGCGGGTCATTCTCCCTGGTCCAGCCAGGGCCGTCCTTTTCTGCGTCCTGGCGCATGGAGCGGTATTTGATCATCCAGAAGGGTCGGGCGTCCAGCCCCATACGCTCCTGGTAATAGAAGACTGGGCCGGGTGAGTCCAGCTTGATCAGCAGGGCGGTCAACAGCATCATGGGAGAGAGGAAGATCAGCCCCAGCGCGCTGATGATGATGTCCATGGCGCGCTTCACGACCAGGCGCCAGCCGCGCATGGCCGGGTCGCGGATGGTGAGCAGGGGCAGGCCGTCCAAGGCGCCGATGGACAGCTCGGTGGCGATGATCTGGAAGACGTCGGGGAAGACGCGGATGCTGACTTTGCCAGCATCGCACAGGGAAAGGATATCAAGGATCTCGCGCCGGCTGGCCTCCGGCATGGCCACGATGACCTCGTCCACTGCCTGTTCATTGATGATGCGGGGGATATCCTCGATGCGTCCCAGCACCGGTGCGCCGAGGATGGCCTTGGGGGCGTTTTCCTCATGGGTCACGTATCCCACCACCCGGTAGCCCAGGGCCGGCGAATGGATGATTTTCTGCTGGATCATGCGCCCGACTTCGGTGGTGCCGATGATGAGGACCCGCGCCACGCCGATGCCGCGGGCACGCAGGGCGCGCACCAACTGCTGGTGGATGAGCCGGCCCAGCGAGATGAGCAGGCCGGCCAGCGCCCAGTCATACACCACCATCAGCCGCGGTGCATCAATCTGCTCCTTGTATAAAAGGGTGGTCAGTGCCACGGTCACCAGCACGCCGACGGTCACGGCTGACCACACCGCTGAGATCTCGTCCAGCCGGGAGCGGGCGCGCGGGCGCTGATACAGGCGGAACATGAGGAAGACCGCCAGCATGACCACTACCTGCAGGGCAAGCATCCCGCCGTAGTCGGACAGCGGGGCGACGTTCTGGTGCTCCGTGAGGAGGCGCAGTCGGTAGGCCAGCAGGAAGGCGATCATATTCATGACCACGTCCAGCAGGAGCATGGTCATGGTGAAGATGATTTCGGCGCGTGTTGTTCTGGCTCGCGAGGGTGTGTCCATCAGCTCACCTCCGCTGTGGTACCCCGGCGCAACTGTTGCATCAGCCAGAAGCGGCCCACATTCAGGGCGCCGGCCAGGTAAATGCCGGCGATGATAAGGGCAGAGAGCCAGAAGGGCGTGTCTTTGGCGTAGTGCTTGCGGAAGAACAGGTACATGGCGCGGTAGAACTCGACCTGGGCTTTCAGGCTGTGCCGGCTGGAGGCCCGCTTATAATGCAGGACGCTGACGTCGGCGTTGTAATACACCTTCCAGCCGGCCTGCTTCATGCGGAAGGCCCAATCCAGGTCCTCGCCGTACATGAAGAAGTCCTCGTCCAGGAGGCCCACTTGCTGGAGCGCCTCGCGCCGCACCATCATAAAGGCCCCGACCACGGAATCCACCTCGGTGGTGAGATCGGGGTCCAGGCAGGTGAGGTTGTAGCGGCCGAAGCGGGGACTGCGCGGGAACAGCCGCGAGAGGCCGGTCAGGCGGTAGAAGGAGATGGCCGGCGTGGGGAAACTGCGCCGGCAGGCCAGGTCCAGGCTCCCGTCGGCCAGCAGAAGGCGGGGGCCGGCGGCGCCGGCGTCCGGGTGCGCGTCCATGAAGGCCAGCATCTCCGCCAGCGCGGAGGGCGGCAGTACGGTATCCGGGTTCAGCAGGAGGTAGTAGCGCGCCGCGGCCTGGCGGAGGCCCAGGTTATTGGCATAGGCGTAACCGCCGTTGTACGGGCTTTCGATGAGCGTTACCTGCGGGAACTCGCGGCGCACCATCTCGGCACTGCCGTCCGTGGAGCAGTTGTCCACCACGCAGACGTCGAACGAAAACTGCCCCCGGCTTTCATAGATAGACGCCAGGCAGTGCCGCAGGAGATCGCGCGTGTTGTAATTCACTATGACGATATACAGGTCCAGCAGTCGCTCTTGGTCCATGCCGGACATTGTACATACCGGGGCGGTCCGGGTCAATTTTCCCCTCGCGTCTTGCAGGGCCAATGGGTGTTCATTCCCCCGCCGGCTGGCCGGCGGCCCCTGAAGCATACCAGATTGGCCAGGCTTTGCAAACACCCTGCCGGCACAAATGCGCTGTTCCATTGACGGCCGGCTCGCGCTGTGTTAGAATAGCCCGGCGAAAGAAACGCTGATGGGGTATGGGTGATGAAAACCGACAGCAGTGGCCGGCGGATCCTGCTGATAGAGGATGAGCGCAAGATCGCGGATTTCATCCGCCGCGGGCTGGCTCTGGAGGGATATCAGGTGCAGGTGGCCTATGACGGCGAGAGCGGCCTGGACGCGGCGGTGGAGCAGAGGCCGGATCTCATCATCCTGGACATCATGCTGCCGGCGATAGATGGGATCGAGGTCTGCAAAGCCCTGCGGGATGCCGGCTTCGACATGCCTATCCTGATGCTGACGGCGCGCGATGCGGTGCGTGACCGGGTGGCCGGCCTGGACGCCGGCGCTGATGATTACCTTGTCAAGCCTTTCGCCTTCGATGAGCTCCTGGCGCGCATCCGGGCGCTTCTGCGCCGGCGGGCGGCGGCGGAAGAGGAGGTCCTGCAGTTTGCCGACCTGACCCTGCGCCCTGCCACGCGCGAGGTGACGCGCGGCGGCCGGCCCATTGACCTCACTGCCAGGGAGTTTGACATACTGGAGACCTTCATGCGCCATCCCCGCCAGGTGCTGACCCGCGAGCAGTTGTACGAGCGCATCTGGGGCTATGATTTCAGCGGTGAGTCGAACATCATCGAGGTCTATATCCGCTATCTGCGCGCTAAGCTGGAGGCCAATGGGGAACCCCGACTGATCCATACAGTGCGCGGGGTCGGTTACGTGCTGAGGGAGGCGTGAATGCGCCGGCCGGGAGGAAAGGGATGTCCATCCGTGCCCGCTTGACCCTCTGGTACACCGGCATCCTGGCGGCCATTCTCCTCCTGTTCAGCCTGGCGCTGTACTCCCTCCTCAGCCAGGTGTTGTACGAACAGGTGGATGATGCCATCCGCTCGCGCGCCGGCGAGATCGGCAGTTATATCCAGGCGCAAGCCGACCCTGTGCGTCTCCTCATCACCCGGCAGGTGCAGATCCCCCCGGTAGATGTGTTCTCCACCTCCAACACCTTTGTGCAAATTTTGGACCGGCAGGGGAATGTTGTCGCCCGTTCGGCGAACCTGGGGGATAACTATCTGCCCATCCGGCGCGAGAGCTTTGACCAGAACCTGGCCGGCAATGCGGTGCTCTATACCCTTTCCACCCCACAAGCGCGGCTCCGCATTTACAGCGCCCCGCTGGTGATCTTCGACCCTTTGGAGGGCGAGACGATTATCGGTGTGGTGCAGGTCGGCATGTCTCTGCATGATGTGGAGGCGACCCTGCTGACCGCGCGCTATGCCATTGGGCTGGGGGTGGCCTTCACCCTTTTGCTGGCCGCCGGCGTGGGCGCGTTCATGGCCCACGCGGCACTGCGCCCTATTGATCACATCACGCAGACCGCCTTGCAGATTTCACGCGCCGAGGATCTCTCCCGCCGCCTGCCGGCCGTGCGCACCCAGGACGAGCTGGCCCGCCTGACCGATACGTTTAACGAGATGCTGGGCCGGCTGGAGGAGCTGTTCCAACAGCAACAGCGGCTGGTGGCGGATGTATCGCATGAGCTTCGTACCCCGCTCACCACCCTGCGGGGGAACCTGGACCTGCTCCGCCGCGGGATGGAACGTTTGCCCCCCGAGGATCTCCAGGACATCCTGCAAACGATGGAGGGGGAAATCACCCGTATGTCCCGCCTGGTGGCCGATCTGCTCCTGCTGTCGCAGGCGGACGCCGGCGTGCAGATCAAGAAGGAGGTGGTGGAGCTGGACGCCGTCCTGCTGGATGTCTACCGTCAGGCCCTGCTCATGGCCGACGGGGTGCGGGTGGAGCTGGGGCACGAGGACCGGGCATTGGTGCTGGGGGACCGCGATCGCCTGCATCAATTATTGCTGAACCTGGTGGATAACGCGATCAAATATACGCCGGCCGGCGGCACCGTGCGGCTGTCGCTGTACCGCCGCGAGGATTGGGTGCAGGTGAGTGTGGCCGACACGGGAGTGGGCATCGCGAAAGAGGACCTCCCGCATATCTTCGAGCGCTTCTACCGCTCCGACCGCGCCCGTTCGCGCCAGACCGGCGGCACAGGACTGGGCCTGTCCATCGCCAAGTGGATCGCCGAGGCACACGGCGGCCACCTGACGGTGGAGAGCGAACTGGGAGTGGGGAGCACCTTTACCCTCTGGCTGAGGCCCTATGTGCCGCGCGCCGGCACAGCGGAGAGCCGGGCTACATGACACGTCAGCGTCCGCGCCTGGGCGCTCACATGTCGATCGCCGGCGGGGTGGATAAGGCCATCGAACGGGGCGCCGGCATCGGCTGTGAGGCGATCCAGATTTTCACCAAGAACACTAATCAATGGCGGGCGAAACCGCTGGATGCCGGCGAGATTCGGCGCTTTCAGGAGCTTCAGCGCCGGCACAACATTTTCCCTGTCGTGGGACATGCGGCGTACCTCATTAACCTGGCTTCCCCGGATGATGCCTTGTGGGAGCGGTCCCTGAGTGCTTTTGTGGTGGAGCTGGAACGGGCGGAACAGCTTGGTCTGCCGGGCCTGGTGATTCATCCCGGCGCGCATATGGGCGCCGGCGAGGAGGCCGGCCTGGCGCGCGTGGCGGAGGCGATCAACCGGGCATTACTGCAGGTGCCCGGCCGGGTAGGGGTTTGGCTGGAGACGACCGCCGGCCAGGGGACGGTGTTGGGCGGCTCCTTTTCCCAGCTCCGGGCGATTCTAGAGCGCGTGCATCAGCCGGAACGCATGGGCCTTTGTCTGGATACCGCCCATGTCGCCGCGGCCGGCTGGGATATCCGCACGCGCGCCGGCTATGAGGCCATGTGGGCGGAATGGGACGTCCTGCTGGGCATAGAGCGGGTGCGCATGTTTCACCTGAACGACCTGGCGCGGCCGGTCGGTTCTCGCGTAGATCGTCACGCCCATATCGGGCAGGGGGCGCTGGGGCTGGAGCCTTTCCGCATGTTGTTGAACGATCCCCGCTTTGCCGGCTTCCCCATGGTGCTGGAGACTCCCAAGGGCAAGGACCTGAAGGAGGATGTGGAGAACCTGCGCGTTCTGCGGAGCTTGTTCGAGTGATATGCGGAAAAAGAACGACGGCCCCCTGGGCTGTTGTGCGCAGGGGGCCGTCGTTGGTCCCTGATCAGGCGACGGGTTCGACGCGCTGAATCTCCGGCACTTTTTCCTTCAGCACGCGCTGGATGCCGAACGCCAGCGTCATCTGGGACATGGGACAGCCGGCGCAGGCGCCCTGCAGGCGCACCTGCACCACCCCGTCTTTGACATCCACCAGCTCGACATCGCCGCCGTCTCTCTGCAATGCCGGCCGGATCGTTTCCAGGACCTGCTGGACCTTTTCTTTCATCTGGGTATCTTTCTCGTCCACCACTTTGTTCCTCCTTATGGGAATCAAATCCATAACCCGGACCTCGGGCCATGACCACTGCTATGCCACGCCGCCGCGGGGGAGCGCCCCCGTCTGCGGGAATACCACCCGGTACCGGCAGGTGCGGGAGGGGGCATCTGGCTGTTCATTCTGCTCTTCCTCTACTGCCTGCACCAGGCCGCCGGTGAGCCGCTGTAGCAGCTTCATATCCACAAGGCACAGCTCCGGGTGCCGGCCGGCCAGCCAGCGGTACGGGCAGTTCTCCAGGCGAAATTCCACCACACTGCCGGCGTATTCCCAAACGGCCTGATAGCCCATATTATTCAAAAACATGGTGATTTGGTCAAGTTTTGCCTCGGACGAAATCCCCTCCAGCGGGGGGAAGGAATCCGCCCACGCGTCGGCGAGGCTGTCAAGGAAGGCGTTCAGCTCCGCCGGCGGCATGAGCTTTTTCAACTGTAGTAACAGCACATGGGCCAGGCGGGTGACGTTGGAGGGGAACATTTCGGCGCCGGCCGGCGTCAACACGTACATGAGGCGCGGTCTGCCGCGCCGGCCGGGCGAGGGCATGACCTCCGCCTGAATGAGGCCGTCGCG
>JACIWP010000144.1:377-7968 GCA_014360855.1 Anaerolineae bacterium | reverse complement strand
AAACACGGCTTTCAGGCCTTCGAGCTGAACTACGTGGTGCATCCGGTGGACCTGGAGGAGATGCACCGGCTCCAGCAGGAGCTGGGGTTCACCATCACCAGCCTGCACAACGTCTGTTCGACCCTGCGCGAGCCGCTGGCCCCGGATGATGGGTACGGCGACAACATCGCCTCGCTGAACGAGGAGGAGCGCCAGCAGGCAGTTTTGCATCTGCGCAGTACCGCGGAGACCGCCGTGCAGTTGGGTGCGCGGGCCGTGGTGATTCACGCCGGCTTCGTGCCGGCGGCCAAGGAGGATCAGGAATACCGCCAACTGCGCCGCGCTTTCGCCCGCGGGGAAATCCCCCCGAGCGCCATGGCGGAGATCATGCAGAAGAAAGTCGCCCAACGCAAGGAAATGGGCCGGCCGCACCTGGAGCGGTTGGTGAAGAGCCTGCGGGAGGTCTGCCCGCATTTCCCGGAACTGCGCTTCGGGATCGAGTGCCGCTATCATTACTACGGCCTGCCGGACCTGGACGAGCTGGCGGAAGTGCTGGCGGAGGCGGACCTGCCCAACCTGGGATACTGGCACGACTGCGGCCATGCGCAGGTGCAGGAGAACTTCGGCATCTGCCGGCATCAGGACTGGCTCGAACGCTACGGGCACTGCCTGGTCGGCGTGCATCTGCACGGCATGGCGGACCATGTGCACGACCATTATGCGCCGGCGCCGGGCAACATGCCCTTCGAGATGATCCGCACCTACATCCGCCCCGACACCATCCAGGTGCTGGAGCTGGGCAAGTTCAATGATCTGGAGAGCATCGTGGCCGGCCGCGATTATCTGCAAGCCATTCTCGCGCGCGGGGAGGTCGTGCGGGCGGAATGAGCAGGGCCCAAGTTTCGCCATCCACCCAGTATACCGGCACACGTCCCCCGTTCGGCCTGCCGGATGTGCTCATCTTGCTGGCCGTCCTCATCTGGGGCGTGAACACCAGCGTCGTCAAGGCCACCCTGGCGGTCATGCATCCGATAGTCTTCAACGCCCTGCGCTTCTCCCTCTCGTCCATTGTGATGCTGTTGATCTCCCGCCTCCAGCGCCAATCGCTCGCGCTCCCGCGGGAGGACCGCCGGCGCACCTTCCCGGTCATGGTAGTGGGGGTACTGCTGTATCAACTGCTGTTCGTCTTCGGGTTAAGCCGCACGACCGCCGGCAACACCTCGGTCCTGCTGGCCACTATCCCTATCTTCATCGCCCTGTACTGGGGCCTGATCCGCCGCCAGCGCCTGCCGGCCCTCATCTGGGCCGGCGCCGTGCTGACCTTCGCTGGCGTAGCCATGCTGACGCTGGGGTCGGGAAAGACGTTCCGCCCCGGAAGCTCCTCGCTCATCGGCGACGGCCTGATCCTGCTGGCGGCGGTGTGCTGGGCCGCCTATACCATCGGGAGCCAGTCCCTGCTGGAGCGGCATTCGCCCACCAAGATCACCACCCTCTCGATGCTCTTTGCCGCGCCGGCGCTGGACCTGATCGCTCTGCCACAGCTTCTGCGCACCGATTGGGGCGCCATTCCCTGGCCGGCCTGGGCCGGCCTGCTCTTCTCGGCCGTCTTCTCCATCGCCCTGTCATATCTGTTCTGGAACACGGGCGTCCAGTACATGGGCAGTGCCCGCGCCACCGCCTACTCCAACCTGACGCCCATCATCTCCCTCATCACTGCCTGGATCGCGCTGGGAGAGCGGCTGAACGTCATCCAGATGGCGGGTGCGGCAGTAGTGCTGGTGGGCATCTGGCTGGTGCGCTTTGATCCCCGCCTGCGCCGGCAAAAGCGCCCTGCCGCCAGCACCGCCAGCGAATGAAAGGGGGATTATACAATGGTAGGCCGACTGCTGAAACTCAGCCACCAGCTCAGCCGGCATTATTACGGCGCTCTGCCCGTGGGCGTATGGGGGGTGGTAATCGGCCTGCTGGTCGCGGTCATCGGGCTGTGGCGGCGTTGGCCGCTGGTGGTGCCGGTGCTGGCCGGCTTCCTCGCGCTGGCCGGCCTGGCCCTGCTGATATGGGGACGCCTGCAGCGCTATCACCGCTTCGTGCCGTCCCGGAGCGCTAAAGCCCCGGAGGCACCGCATACCCCCCTGCGCGGCCTGGAGCATATCAAGATTCGCGCCACGGGCAGGCTGTCGGTGGAGGGCAAGGAACGCTTCTTCGTGGACCTGGAAGCCATTTACCACACGTTCGAGACGCGCGAGCATGCGGTGATGGCGCATGTGCCATGGTCGCGCTTCCTGCTGGCGCGCTCGCGCCGGCAGTACGTCGGCATGTGGTACGCTTTCTTCAAGCCGGAGGACATCCGCGATATTGAGATCGGCGAGCTGGAATACGGCCTGCGCCGCCGGCCGGCCCTGCGCCTGCGCTATCAAGGCCCCAAGCGGGAGGAGATGGTCCTGCTGGCGTTCTCAAATGAGGGCGACCTGACGCGGGCGCTCTCCGACCTGTACTACGACCTGGCCGGCCCCGGGCCGGACCTCATAGCGTGACGAACCGCCCGGTGGGGTGTTATTATAAAAAATTCACGGAAGAGGTACATCGAGAGAAGACATGACGGTACCCGTGGTGATTGTCAACCCCGTTGCCGGCCGCGGCCGGGGAGCCGCCTCCAAGGAAGAGATTGCGCGCGCTTTTCAGCAGGCCGGCCAGCCAGTGGAGATCCTGGTGACCAACCAGCCCGGCGATGCAACGAAGTGGGCATATGAGGCGGCCCAGCGGGGCGTCCCCTTCATCGCCGGCGCCGGCGGCGACGGCACCGCCAACGAGATCATGAACGGGCTGTCGCGCTGGCTGCGCAACGGCGGCGACCCCGGCACCATGCCCCGCTTCGGCATGATCCCGGTCGGCACCGGCAATGACTTCGGGTATAACTTCGGCCTTCCGCATGAAGTGCCGGCGGCCTGCCAGCGCCTGCTGGACGGCCGCGTGCGCTGGATGGATGTCGGCCTGGTGGAGTCCGACACCGAGCCGCCCCTCTTTTTCGTCAACGGCGTGGGATTGGGCTTTGATGCCGTGGTGAACATCGAAAGCCGCAAGATCCGCTATCTGCGGGGGGCGGCGGTGTACCTGCCGGCGGTGCTGATGACCCTGCTCTTTTACTATCGCTCTCCTCTCGTCAAGGTCACGTACGACGATCAGTCTTTTGAAGATCACCTGATGATGATTTCCGTCATGAACGGCGAGCGCTTCGGCGCGGTTTTCCACATGACCCCCGGCTCGCGCATTGACGACGGGCTGTTCAGCCTGTGCTTCGTGCGCAAGCTCCCCCGACACAGTATGCTGCCGATGGTGCCGCGCTTTATCCGGGGCACACACCCCAAGCATCCGCGCATCATGATGGCCAAGGCTCAGAAAGTGACGCTCGAATCGAGCGAGCCCCTGCCCTCCCACGTGGACGGGGAAATTTACAGCGTGCGCGCCCGCCGCTACACCTTTACCATTATGCCCTGGAAAGTGCCGATGCTGTGCTGACGCCGGCCGATGCCGGACCACGTCCCATCCCCGGCCGTCCAGCCGGCTTCGGCGGAGCCCTGCACCCTCTCGCCTTGTCCCGCGTGCCCGCCGTGTGTTATAATACGGTTGAATCTCTCGAACATATGGGCGGGTATGGCGAAGCGAAGCACCGCGAAATCCAAAGGCAGAAACGCTTCAGGCCGCTTTCCCCTGGGGATGCGGGCAGATATCGCCGGCATTGTCCTGCTGGCGATCGCCCTGCTCACCCTCTTCAGCCTGCTTTCCATTAACCGCGGCGGCCTGACCGGCGCCTGGATCCATTTCCTGCGGTTGAGCTTCGGCTGGGGGGTCTATGTCATCCCCTTCGCCCTGGGCGGGCTGGGGCTGTGGCTCATCGCCCGCGATTTCGAGCAGGATATGCCCCTGGATTGGGAGAAGCCGGCCGGCTGGGGGCTGTTCTTCTTCGTCTTCCTGACGGCCGCCCACCTCATCGCCTCCATCGGGCATGAGGATGCCCGGCTCCTGGCGGAAGCCGGCCAGGGCGGCGGATATATCGGCTGGGGCGCCAGCCTGGTGCTGGTGGAGGCCCTCGGGCTCATCGGCGCGTGGACCTTCATCCTGGCATGCTTCTTCGTGGCGCTCATCCTGGTGCTGGATATCACCCTGGCGGAGTTCTGGCAGGCGGTGCGCGGCCTGGCGCAGGAAATCCATCAGGCGGTGCGCCGGCATATGCTGGTGCCGGGCTGGCCGGCGCTGGGCCGGCGCAAGGCTCCCCCCATCACCCCAGGCCCCACGATGGTAGAGCCGCCGGCGCCGCCGCCCCGGGCTCCGGAGCCGCCCGTAGAGAGACCGGTTTCCCCCAGGGTGCCGGCCGTCCCTACCGCCCACCCGGTGCCGGAGCGCTTCACGCCGGCGCCGGCCGAGCCGAGAGAACCAGTGAGCGCCGCACCGCCACCCAGCGGCCAGCTCTGGCAACTGCCCCGCATTGAGGAAATCCTCGACGAGGGTGTGGACATGGAGCTGAGCCCGGCCGAGGTGCGCGAACGGGTGCGCATCATCGAGGAGACGCTGGCAAGCTTCGGGGTGCCGGCGCGCGTGGTGGAGGTGAACCAGGGGCCGGTGGTCACCCAGTTCGGCGTCGAACCCGGCTTCATCGAGACCAAGGACTCCAAGGGCCGTATTAAGCGCTCCAAGGTGAAGGTGGCGCGCATCAGCGCCCTAGCCAAGGACCTGGCGCTGGCGCTGGCCGCCTCCCCTATCCGCATCGAGGCGCCGGTGCCCGGCCGGCCCATCGTCGGCATCGAGGTCCCCAACCAGCGCACCTCGCTCGTCTCCCTGCGCAGTGTCATGGAGAGCGAGGCCTTCCGCTCCATCCGCTCGCCGCTGGCGCTGGCGCTGGGGCAGGACGTCTCCGGACAGCCGGTCTGCGCCGACCTGGCGAAGATGCCCCATCTGCTCATCGCCGGCGCCACCGGTTCCGGCAAGTCGGTCTGCATCAACTCCCTGGTCACCTGCCTGCTGTGCAATAACACGCCCGAAACCCTGCGCCTGCTGATGATTGACCCGAAGCGGGTGGAGCTGGTGCCCTTTAACGGCGTGCCCCATCTGCTGGCGCCCGTGGTGGTGGACCTGGAGCGGGTGGTGCCCACCCTGCAGTGGGCGACACGAGAGATGGACCGCCGCTATGAGCTGTTCGCCAAGGCCGGCGTGCGCAACCTCGAAGGCTATAACGAGCGCCAGCGGGAGCGCGGCGAGCCGATCCTGCCCATCATCGTCATCGTCATCGACGAGCTGGCCGACCTGATGATGATGGCCCCTGATGAGGTGGAGCGTTCCGTCTGCCGCATCGCCCAGATGGCGCGCGCCACCGGCATTCACCTGATCATCGCCACCCAGCGCCCCAGCGTGGACGTGGTGACGGGATTGATCAAGGCCAATTTCCCGGCCCGCATTTCTTTCGCCGTGACCAGTCAGGTGGACTCGCGGGTCATCCTGGACACCGCCGGCGCCGAGCAACTGCTGGGCCGCGGCGACATGCTCTATATGGCCCCGGATTCCCCCAAGCTTCAGCGCCTGCAGGGGTGCTTCGTCTCCGATCTGGAGGTCCAGCGCCTGGTGCGATACTGGAAGGGCATCCGGCCGGCCGGCGAGCCGGCGGAACCGGCGGAGGTGATCCAGCCGCCCCTTTGGGCAGACCTGGCACAGCCGGCCCCCGCGGCCAAGCCGCGCGATGTGCTCTTCGATGAGGCAGTGCGCGTCATCCAGGAGTATGACCGCGCTTCTATCTCCCTGCTCCAGCGCCGGCTGCGCATCGGCTACTCGCGGGCCGCCCGCCTGATCGACCTGCTGGAGCAGGAGGGCTATGTGGGGCCGGAGGAGGGCGCCAGCCGCTCGCGCGCCGTGCTGAAGCGCCCGCCGGCCTCATAGACCCGTCGGACACCGACCATGGAATGATCCGGGGGCTCCTGCATATGGCCACAGCGTTCCAAGCCTATCTCGACTCGATTGCCGACCTCAGCCGGCGCGGCGACGCCAGCGAGGAAAGCTACTATCCGGCGCTGAAGACCCTGCTCGAGGCGCTGGCCCGGGAGCAGGGGCGTGCCGTTCAGGTCACCGTCGTGCCCAAGACGACCGAGGCCGGCAACCCCGATTTTCGCGTCTGGGATGGCTCACACCAGGTCATCGGCTATATCGAGGCCAAGGCGCCGGGGACGGCGCTGGATGTCGTCGAAACCTCCGATCAGCTCCAGCGCTACCTGCACACCTTTCCCAACGTCATCCTGACCGATTTCTACGAGTTTCGCCTTTACCGCGACGGCGTGTTGATGCACCGCGCCCTGCTCGCGCGTCCCGTCATTGCCCAGAAGCTCAAGGTGCGGCCGCCGGCCGAGGGGGTGAAGGCCCTGAAACAGTTGTTCGAGGCCTTCTTCTCCTTTGCACTGCCGCCGGCGCTGACCGCCGAGGCCCTCTCCCGGGAGCTGGCGCGGCGCACCCGCTTCCTGCGCGACGAGGTGATCCGCCCGGAGCTGGAGCAGAAGCAGAAGGACATCTACGGCTTCTACGAGGCCTTTCGGAAGTATCTCATCGCCGGCCTGACCGAGGAGCAGTTCGCGGACCTCTATGCCCAGACCATCACCTACGGCCTGTTCGCCGCCCGCACCCGCGCCCGGGGGACCTTTAACCGACAGACAGCCTATTCACTCATCCCTTCCACTATCGGCATCCTGCGCGATGTCTTCCAGTTCATCTCGCTGGGCAAACCCTCCAAGCAGATGGAAGTCATTGTGGACGACATCGCCGGCGTGCTGAACGCCGCCGACGTGCAGGCCATCCTGACGCAGTATTACCAGCAGGGCCGGGGCGACGATCCTGTACTGCACTTCTATGAGACCTTCCTGGCCGAATATGACCCCGAAACGCGCGAGCGGCGCGGCGTCTACTATACCCCTGAGCCAGTGGTGCGCTATATCGTGCGCGCCGTGCACCACCTGCTCCAAACCCGCTTTGGGCTGGCGGACGGCCTGGCCGATGCGCAGGTCACCCTCCTGGACCCCGCCGCCGGCACGCTGACCTTCCCCGCCGAGGCCATCCGCACGGCCTTCGCGGCCTATACGGGAAAGTACGGCGAGGGAGGCAAGTCGGCCTTCCTCCGCAGTCACATCCTGCCGCACTTTTTCGCCTTCGAACTGCTCATGGCCCCCTACGCCATCGGCCACATGAAGGTCGGCTTTCTGCTGGAGGCGCTGGGCGTCCCGCTCCAGAACGGCGAGCGCTTCCAGTTCTACCTGACCAACGCCCTGGAGATGGAAGACCTGGCGCAGATTTCCATCCCCGGCCTCTCTTCGCTCTCCGAGGAGAGTCACTGCGCCGCCAGGGTGAAGAAGGAAGAGCCGATCCTGGTCATCCTGGGCAATCCGCCCTATTCCGGCATCTCGGCCAATCAGAACGAGTGGACCGAGAGACTGCTCAAAACCGACCTGGACGGCGCCCAGAGTTACTACACCGTGGACGGCCGGCCACTGGGCGAGCGAAAGCTCTGGCTACAGGATGACTACGTGAAGTTCCTGCGCTTCGCCCAGTGGAAGATTCACCGGGCCGGCCGCGGCATCGTCGC
>JACIWP010000144.1:0-367 GCA_014360855.1 Anaerolineae bacterium | reverse complement strand
TCACGGCTATCTGGACAACCCCACCTTCCGCGGCATGCGCCAGAGCCTGCTCAAGACCTTTGATGAGATTTACCTCCTGGACCTGCACGGCAACAGCCTGAAGCGCGAAACCGCCCCTGACGGCGGCCCGGACGAGAACGTCTTTGACATCCGCCAGGGCGTGGCGATTGGACTTTTCGTCAAGCACAACAACTCCGAGCAGCGCGGCGTCTATCACGCCGACCTCTATGGCAAGCGCGAAGAGAAGTATGCCTGGCTGGAAAGGCACACACTGGAGACAGCCGGTTATCAGCTCATCACTCCCGAATCGCCCTTCTACTTCCTCGTCCCGCGCCCCAACCACGATGTACAAGACTACCGTAGCTGG
>JACIWP010000143.1 GCA_014360855.1 Anaerolineae bacterium | reverse complement strand
CCGGCCACCACCGTATCCCCCCTGGCAAAGAGCGCGCCCTCCCGCACGGCGCGCAGGAACTTCCTCCAGGCCTCATCGGCTGTGCTCATAGCCTGCACCTCCTGCCAGTGTAATGATACCACAATGGGGCGCTGGCCGGCGAATGCAGGATGGACAATTGACCATGGATGATAGACCATAGACAGCAGGCCATGGAACATAGGCCATGGCACATCATCCGCCGTCCATTTCTTTGACCAAACTGCCATTCATATGTTATACTGAAAGAGGTTTTTGTGAATGCAGGTGTTCCCGCATTCGCGCGTCGGCAAGCCCCGCGCCGGCTGTCCCATCACAGGGTGGTGAGATGCACAGCAGTCAGCGACGATGGATGTCCCGCGGTTGTCCCTTTTCCTTGCAGAGCGATAGGCTCACCCGAAGCCACAACCTGGCGATATCTCCATAGCGCAAAGGAGGTTCGATAAACGCATGCCCGCACACTGGTTATCCGAAATCATGCGCCGCTCCCACGACGGGCCGTTCATGCGCGAGCACGACTTCGACATGACCGTCGCCAAGACCGCCCGTCAGCTCACCAAGAAGTACGGCATCCGCTTCGACCCGCAGACCCCTGTCCCCTGGGATGATGACCTGGCAGACCGCGTGTATCAAGCCGGCCTCGAGCTGTTCCTGGAAGTAGGCGTCTACAACATGGATACCTCCCGCATCATCCGCTTCTCGCGCGATGAGGTCGAGGAAATCCTGCGCCACGAGCCAGGTCAGGTCGTCCTCGGCGAGGGGAAGGACGCCGTCGTCATGAAAGCCCGCAAGGTCGAGGACACGGAGCGCCCCATCGTGCACTCCGGCCCCACCGGGACGCCCTGCTCCGAGACCATGCACCCCCGCATCCTCATCAGTTGCGCCCAGGAGCCGCTCATTGACTGCCTGGGAGCCGGCTCCGTCGCCATGTACCACGGTCAGGAGATCAAGCCCGGCACGCCGCTGGAAATCATGGGCTCCCGGCGTGATGCCATCGCGGCCCGCATGGCCGTGACCGCCGCCGGCCGGCCGGGCATGCACATCAACGACGTCGCCGTCTCCCTCACCTGCGCCGGCAAAATGGCCGCCTGCAATCCGCAGTTCGGACTGCGCCCCTCCGACGGCCTGCTGGTCTCCCAGATGACCGAGCTAAAGACCAACTTCGACCAGCTTTCGCGCGTTGCCTTCCTCCTGGACTACGGCATCCGCATCGTGGACCTGATGACCCCGCTCATCGGCGGGGTTGGCGGCGGCGCCGAGGGCACAGCCATCGTCTCCATCGCCACCCACCTGCTGGGCGCCACCTGCTACTGCGCCGATTATCACATGATGAGCCACACCCACCTGAAATGGCTCAACAACACCGACCGCATGGGCCTATGGATCATGGCTGAGGTCGGTCAGGCGTTGGCCCGCAATACCCGCATCGTCACTCTCAACGATATCTACACCGTATCCGGGCCGGGCACCGAGGAACTGCTCTACGAGGCAGCCGCCGGCGCCATCACCGGCACCGTCAGCGGCATGAACATCCAGGGATGCGGCTGTACCGGCGGCTCCCTGACCGACCACTACACCGGGCTGGAAGCCCGCTTCGTCGCGGAGGTCTCCCGCGCCGTGGTTGGCATGTCCCGCCAGCAGGCCAACGAACTGGTGCTCAAAATTCTGCCGCTGTATGAGCACACCTTCGATGCGCCGCGGCGCGGCCTGCCCTTCCAGGAAGTGTACGACCCGCTCACCGTCCAACCCAAACCGACCTGGACCGAGCCATACGCGCGTGCCAAAGAAAAACTGGCCAGCCTGGGCATCCATTTCGTGACATGATGCCCGCCGGCCGGCATTCCCCTATACCCGAGGAAAGGAGATTCACCTGCCGCCATGCTGGAAAAATATCGCGAACCACTGAGCAGTGCTATTGCCGAGGGCGAGGCCGAACAGGCTGTCGAGCTGACCCGACAAGCCCTCTCCGAAGGCGTTGACCCGCTGGAAATCATTCAGGGCATACTGGTGCCGACCCTGACCCGGGTTGGCGAGCGCTTCCAGGCTTTCGAGATTTTCCTGCCCGAGCTGATGATGGCCGGCGATGCGGCCGCGGCCGCCACCACTATTTTGGAAGAGGCCATCGCCGCCAAAGGCGCCCAGCGCCAGCACCTGGGCACCATCGTGCTGGGGACCGTTGCCGGCGACATCCACGACATTGGCAAGAACATCGTATCCACCCTCCTGCGCTCCCACGGGTTTAACGTGGTGGACCTGGGGCGCGATGTGCCGGCCATCCGCTTTATCGAGGAAGCGGAAAAGCACCGTGCGGCCATCATCGCCATGTCCGCGTTGATGACGACCACGCGGCCGGCCCAACGTGACACCATCAACCTCCTCAAAGAGCTGGGCAAGCGCGATGCCTTCAAGGTCATCGTCGGCGGCGGATGTGTCAACGCCGAATGGGCACAGGCCATCGGCGCCGACGGCTACGCCGAGAACGCTGCCGAAGCCGTCGTCCTGTGCAAGCGACTGCTTCAAGTGAACTGAACGAGGCTGTCCGCCGGCCTTTCCGTCGTTCGAAGTCTCGGCCTTCTGGTTCCCATACTATTTTCAGAGAGGAGGTTCTCGTATGCTAGGAAGAAGGGCCCGTTCCATCCTTGCAGTGCTGGTTGTGCTGGTGATGGTGGCCATCAGCGTCGGCGCCTGTGCGCCCGCCACCCCTGCCCCGACCCCCGTGCCCCCCACCGACACGCCGGCGCCCACCACCGCACCGGCCACGCCCGCCGGCGCGGCACCCGTCCGCCTGGCCATCTTGATGACCGGCGAAATCACCGACCTGTCGTGGAACGCCCAGATGTACCGCGCCGCCATGGAAATCAAGGAGAAACTCGGCATTGACGTGGCCTACTCCGAGCAGATCGCCCCAGCCGATGGCGAGCGCGTCATGCGCGAGTATGCGGATGAAGGCTACAACCTTATCATCGCCCATTCCTTCTCCTACGGCGACGCGGTCTTCCGCGTGGCGCAGGATTATCCCAATGTGAATTTCGCCTGGGCCGGCGGCATGAACAAAACCGCCCAGAACGTCGCTGACTATGACCAGCCCTTCTACCAGGCGGCATATCTCATCGGTATCCTGGCCGGCGGCGTCTCTAAAGGCACCATGAACTTCCTCGGCGGGTTTGATATCCCCGTGTGCCACGCCATGGCCGAGGCGTTCAAGGCCGGCGCCCGCAGTGTCAACCCGAACTCCACCCTGCTCGCCTCATACGTCGGTGACTGGGGCGATGTCGCCAAGGCCAAAGAGGCGGCCTTGGCGCAGATTGACGCCGGCGCGGACTTCGGCATCGGCTGTGGCGAAGGCCCAACCCTGGGCATGATCGAGGCCGCCAAAGAGCGCGGCGTCTACGCCACCGGTTACGTCGGCGACATGTCCGAGATTGCCCCGGACACTGTCCTGACCAGCCTGGTCTGGAACCTGTATCCACTGCTGGAGACCATGGTCAAGGACGTCCAGGCCGGCACATTCCAGCCCGGCAAGTTCTACTCCTTGGGTGTGGCGCAGGGCGCTTTTGAGATGCCCATCAATCCCAAGCTCAAGGACAAAGTGCCGGCCAGCGTCCTGGAACAGGTCGAAAAGGCCAAGGCCGATATCATCGCCGGCAAGCTGGAAGTGCCGTACATCCCGCAGTAACGCTCGGCGTGATCATGGGGGGAGCTGGGCATGTCCCCAGCTCCCCTTGACTATTCCCCTGGGATTGGAGGAGGATGGGACAGGTTTGACCGCGCTGGTCGAGATGCGAGGCATCACCAAACGCTTCCCCGGTGTGCTGGCCAACGACCATGTGGACTTCGTCCTGGAAGCCGGCGAAATCCATGCGCTCCTGGGCGAGAACGGTGCCGGCAAAACCACCCTCATGAACATCCTCTACGGCCTTTATCAGCCGGATGAGGGCGAGATTTATGTCAAGGGCCGGCCGGCGACCATTCATTCTCCACACGATGCCATCCAGCTCGGCATCGGGATGGTGCATCAGCACTTTCAGCTCGTTCCCACCTTTACGGTTGCCGAGAACATTGTCCTGGGCCTGCCTTCCCGCCGCGAGCCGTTCCTGGAAAGCCGCCGGCGGGTACATCAGCAAATCGCAGAGGTCTCCCGCGCCTATGGCCTGGCGGTGGACCCGTCCTGCCTCGTCTGGCAGTTATCGGTGGGAGAACAACAGCGCGTTGAGATCCTCAAAGCGCTGTACCGCGGCGCGACCGTATTGATCCTCGACGAACCCACCGCCGTGCTCACCCCACAGGAGTGCGAGCGCCTGTTTGAAATCCTGCTCGCCCTTGTCCAGGACGGCAAGTCGGTCATCTTCATCTCGCATAAGCTCGATGAGGTCATGGCGATCAGCCACCGCGTGACTGTCCTGCGCGATGGGCGGGTGGTCGGCACTGCCCGCACGCAGGACATCACCAAGCAGGAGCTTGCCCGCATGATGGTGGGGCGGGAAATGTGCCCGATCGAGAAACCGCCGGCCTCCCCCGCCGGCCCGGTCATCGCACTCCAGGACATCTGGGCACACGATGATCGCGGCCTGCCGGCCCTGCGCGGTGTCTCCCTCGAGGTGTGCGCCGGCGAGATACTGGGCATCGCCGGCGTGGACGGCAACGGGCAGGCCGAACTGGAAGAGGTGCTCACGGGATTGCGGCATCCCCACCGCGGCCGCTACCTGCTCGCCGGCCAGGATGTGACCCACGCCTCTGCGCGAGAACTGTTCGAGGCCGGCCTGGCCCATATCCCCGCGGACCGCAACCGCTTCGGCATGGTGGCCGATATGACCCTGGCGGAGAACAGCATCCTCGGCCTGGAGGGCAAGCCCCCTTTCACCCGCTTCGGCATGCTCCGCTACCGCGAAATGGAACAACACTGCTCTCATCTGATCCGCGAATATGACATCCGCGCGCCGGGGCCGGCGGCCTTCGCCGGCACCCTCTCCGGCGGCAACGCCCAAAAGCTCATCCTGGCCCGGGAGATCTCCCGCCGGCCCAAAGCCCTGGTCGCCGCCCAGCCCACCCGCGGGCTGGACATCGGAGCCACCGAGTACGTGCGCCGCAAACTGCTGGAACAGCGCGAGCGCGGCTGTGGGGTGCTCCTGATCTCCACGGAGCTGGAAGAAATCCTGGCCCTGAGCGACCGGATTGCGGTGATATATGAGGGACAAATCGTCGGAATGGTGGACCCAGCCTGCGTGGACATCGAGCAGTTGGGGTTGATGATGGCCGGCGCGATCAAAGAAGCGTGCGAGCTTCCCCCTCGGCCGCCGGCCGACAGGCCCACCGCACCAGGGAGGCCCGGCCATGACCGATAGGGCCGCCCTCCCCAGCGCACACCGCCCCTCGCCGGCGATGTCCGTGCTCCTGAAGGGAGCCCCCGTCCTGGCGGTGATCCTCGCCCTCCTGCTGGGGGCACTGATCATCGCCGCTGTTGGCGTCAGCCCGCTGGCGGCATATCAATCCATGGTCAAAGGAGCGTTCGGAAGCCCCCGCGCCCTCACCCAGGCCGGCCTGCGCGCTGTCCCGCTACTGCTCATCAGCCTGGGGCTGACCCTGGCCTTCCGAAGCCGCATCTGGAACATCGGCGCCGAGGGGCAGTTGTACATGGGCGCCTGGGTCGCCGCGCTGTTCGCCCTCAGCTTCCCGAACCTGCCGCCGGCTCTAATGCTTCCCGGTCTGCTCCTCGCCGGCTTCGCCGGCGGCGCGCTGTGGGGGCTGGTGCCGGCGCTCCTGCGGGCATACCTGGGCGCCAACGAAATCGTCACCAGCCTCCTGCTGAACTACGTCGCCATCTTCTGGGTCAGCTACCAGGTGCGCCTGCCGATGAAGGACCCCACCTCCTTCCTGCCCCAGAGCGCCGTCCTGCCGGCGCCGGCCTCCCTGCCGGTACTGCCCGGCACACGGCTCCATATCGGGGTGATCCTGGCGCTCGTCCTGGTGCCGCTGATCGCCTTCATCCTATGGAAAACCCCATTGGGCTACCGCCTGCGGGTCGTCGGTTCCAACCCGGACGCGGCGCGCTTCGCCGGCATTGACGTGCCTCGGCACATCATCATCGTTATGGTGATCAGCGGGGGGCTGGCCGGCGTCGCCGGCATGATCGAGGTCGCCGGCGTGCACCACCGCCTCATCCAAGACATCTCGCCCGGGTACGGCTTCACCGCCATCGTCGTGGCCCTCCTGGGCCAGCTCAACCCCTTCGGCGCCCTGCTGGCATCCTATTTCTTCGCCTCCCTGGTCATCGGCGCCGATTCCATGCAGCGCGTGGTCGGCCTGCCCGTGGCGCTGACGGAAGTGATCCAGGCGCTGGTCGTGCTGTTCGTGCTGGCCAGCGAGGCCTTCAGGAGGCATCGTTCCCGTGTCATGGGATAACCTTTTGCAAGCTGGCTTCATCATATCCCTCATCACCTCGGGCATCCGCCTGGCGGTGCCGGTCCTGCTGGCCGTGCTGGGCGAGATCATCACCGAGCGCGCCGGCGTGCAAAACCTGGGGCTCGAGGGCATCATGGCCTTCGGCGCCTTCGCCGGCTTCGCCGCCGCCTTCGCCACCGACAGTGGCATCTTGGGACTGCTGGCCGGCATCCTGGCCGGCATGCTGATGGGCCTGCTGATGGGCTATTTTGCCGTCACCCTGAAGGTCAACCAGGTCATCGCCGGCATCTCCCTGGTGCTCCTCGGCCAGGGCGCCGCCAACTTCTTTTACCGCCAGATCTTCGGCGTCTCCCAGCGGCCCCCGCGCATCGCCGGCTTCCCGGAAATGCCCATCCCACTCCTCTCCGATATCCCCTACCTCGGGGACATCCTCTTCCGCCATAATGTCGTGGTCTACCTCACCGTCCTGCTGGTCATCCTGATCTGGATCGCGCTGTTCGAGACGACCTGGGGGCTGAAGGTGCGGGCGGTGGGCGAACACCCGTCTGCGGCGGACACCTCCGGGGTGAATGTCGCCGGCATCCGTTACGCCTGCACCATCCTGGGCGCGGCCTTCGCCGGCCTGGGCGGGGCAGTGCTGAGCGTGGCGCAGATGAAGCTGTTCACGGAGAACATGGTCGCCGGCCGCGGCTGGATCGCCATCGCCCTGGTCATCTTCTCCCGCTGGCACCCCGGGCTGGCGCTGGCCGGCGCTGTCCTCTTCGGCCTGGCCGATGCCCTGCAGTTCCGCTTCCAGGCCCTGGGCTTCGAGGCGGTCCCCTACGAGTTCCTGTTGATGCTCCCCTATATCCTGACCATCATCGTCCTGCTGGCCGGCGGCCGGCGGGGCGCCGCGCCGGCGGCCCTCGGCACCCCGTACGAGAAGGAATAACAGCGGCCTACATCCGCAACCCTTTGACAGCCCCGCGTCCACATGGTACATTACTCCCAGCAGTATCATTCCCCCGCCGGCACAGCGGGCCGTTCCGCAATGGGACCAGGAGGTGAGGATCATGGACCCGCAGGCCATTGCGCAACTGGCTGATCAGGTGGTAAAGGCTTTGCAGCCCGTTATTCTCTCTTTCTTCCAAAGCGCGGCCGTCGAAGCCGGCCGGCGCGCCGCCGGCGCGGCTTGGGAATCCCTCGCGGAGCTGTGGGAGAAACTGCGCTCGCGCAGCCGCGTGGAAGAGGCCGCCCAGGAACTCGCCGGCCGCCCCGATGACCCGGATGCCCAGGCCGCCCTGCGCCTGGCCGTCCGGAAGGCATTGGAGGCGGACCCCGCCCTGGCCGAGCAGGTCGCCGGCATCATGGGCCGGCCCCAAGTCGTCAGTTACATCAAGACCGGCGACGTAAAAGGTGCGAGAATCACCGGCGTGCAAACAAAGCCCGGCGAAAACAAGAACATCTATAGCAAAGTTGAGACCAACAATGTGACGGACTCGACGATCACCGGTGTCGATCTGACGGGGGAGGAGTAACACCAACCCGTATCGCC
This sequence comes from Anaerolineae bacterium, assembly GCA_014360855.1. Lineage (NCBI taxonomy): Bacteria > Bacillati > Chloroflexota > Anaerolineae > Anaerolineae bacterium. The sequence continues at coordinate 44 of JACIWP010000143.1, read as the reverse complement.
GCCCCACGCGTGCCGGAGCACTGCGATGACCGAACTCTCGGACA
>JACIWP010000142.1 GCA_014360855.1 Anaerolineae bacterium | reverse complement strand
ACTTGCTATTCCGCCCCATATCGTGTTACAATAATACGGGATAGGTGGGATAGATAATGAAACCCCTGATAACACAGCATAACACTGCGCAACATCATGCAGGGAGCGTTCGACTGTCCCACACCATGCTGTGATCGCACTGCGCCCGGAGGAGGCACGCATGAAACGGGGAAGGATACTGGTCTTGATCGGCATCATCCTTGGCCTGGTGACGACGGTCGCCGTCTTCATGATTCTGCGCAGTCCGGAAAAAGAGGCCGCCGGCCCTGCAGAGACGCCCAAACAAAAGGTGCTGATTGCCATCCAGAACATCGGCCAGGCCCAGCCCATTGACCCGGCCGCCGTCGAGCTCCGCGAGATGGAGCAGAGCCAGGTGCCTCCTGACGCAGTCATGAGCACCACCGACATCGTCGGCAAGCTGGCCGCCGTGGACATTGTGCAGGGCCAGATCATCCGGCGCGACATGATCACCGATAAAAAATCCATCGTGGAAAAGGGCATCAACGCTTCCTTCCTGATCCCGCCCGGCAAGGTGGCGGTGGCCTTCCCTATTGATGAGCTGAGCAGTGTGGCCTATGCCCTGGAGCCAGGCGATACCGTGGACATGCTCATCACCTTCAATATGGTGAGCGTGGACCCCGAGACGCAGATCAAGCTCCCGCTCCCCAAGACCACGGAAGAAGGTCAGATGAGCGAACCCATGGGCCAGCAAATCCCCCGCATGGTCACCCAGCTCACCCTGCAGGATATCACCGTGTTGAAAGTGGGGCCGTGGGGACAGGCGGCGGTGACGCCGGCCGCTACCCCGGAAGCTCAGCAACCGCAGGGCGCCTCACAGCAACAGGGGCAGGCCGGCGAACAGGTCACGCCGCCGGCCCCCACCATTATCACCCTGCTGGTCAGCCAGCAGGACGCGCTGGTGCTGAAATTCGCCCGCGAGGCCGGCGCCTCCATTGACTTCGCCCTGCGCAGTAAGAACGACCACGACATCGTGGAAACCGAACCAGTGACCCTGGAATACATGATCCGGCGCTTCAACATCCGCCCGCCGGAACGCCTGCCCTTCGCGGTCGAACCCCTTGGGGTAGGCGTGGGGACTGTGCCGGCCAGGTAACCCTGCTGGCCCATTATCTTCGGCTGGGAGGCGCGTACAGCTAACAATCACTACCACGTGGATATGGGATGGGTGAAGGGACATGACAGATGGCGAAGCCCGACGCATTCGCGTCCTCATCGTGGATGATATCCCGGAGACGCGAGAGAACCTGAAAAAACTGCTCTACTTCGAATCCGACATCGAGGTAATCGGCGCGGCCGCCAGCGGCGAAGAGGCGGTCTCCATGGCGCGTCAACTGACCCCCGATATCGTCCTGATGGACATCAACATGCCTGGCCTGGACGGCATCACTGCCAGTGAGATGATCACCCAGGAAGTGCCGCAGGCCCAGATCATCATGATGTCCGTCCAGGGGGAGGCGGATTACCTGCGCCGCTCCATGCTCGCCGGCGCCCGCGAGTTCCTTATCAAACCCTTCTCCACCGAAGAACTGGTGTCCTCCATCCGCCGGGTGTACGAGCTGGGGGCCGCCAAGCGCCAACTGCTCACGCAGGCGGTGGCCGCGGCCACCGGCCCGCTGGGCGTGCCCGCCGGCCCTCCGCCGGCGCCCCAGAACCTGGGCAAGGTCGTCGCCGTATACGCCCCGAAAGGCGGGGTCGGATGCAGTACCATCGCCGTGAACCTGGCGGTGGCCTTTAAGTCCATCCTCCCGGACAGCAAGGTGCTCCTCATTGACGCCGGCGTCCAGTTCGGCGGAGTGGACGTCCTGATGAACCTGCAGGCCCAGCGCACCATCGTGGACGTGGCCCAGAAGGTCACTGACCTGGACGCCGATTTCATTAACAGCGTCGTCACCAGCCACACCTCCGGCGTGAAGGTCCTGCTGGCCCCACCGCGGCCCGAAATGGGAGACCTGGTCAGCGCCTCGGACATGGAGAAAATCCTCGCGGAAGTCAAAAAATACTACGATATCATCGTGGTGGATACCCGCAACGTCCTCCACGATATGGAGCTGACCATCCTGGACGGGGCCGATCGCATTGTGCTCCTCACCACACCCGACATCCCGGCCATCAAGAACGTCAAGCTCTTCTTTGATGTGATCAGCGCCCTGGAATATCCGGAGGACAAGGTCTTGCTGGTGGTCAATCAGGCCGACCAGCGCAGTGCCATCCGTCCGGAAGACATTGAGCAAAGCCTGCGGCATCCCATCGCCGGCACCATCCCCGACGATGAGCGCCTGGCGTCCATCGCTGTCAATCAAGGGGTGCCGTTCGTCATGACGCACCGCAACAGCCCCCTGGCACATGCGGTGCTCGAGCTGGCCCAGCGCCTGGTGAATGAGCTTCAGCCGGCCGCGGCCCCCGCGCCGGCGCCGGCCGCCCCGCCGCGCGGCGGCACTGGTCTGCTGGGCAAATTCCTCAAACCATCCTGATGAAGGCCGAGGGAGCATATGTCCCTGCTCAAGCGCATCGAACAACAGTCCCAACAGCAGAAAGCGGAAAGCACCACCTCCAAGTTGGAGGAACTGCGCATCAAGCGCCAGCCGGCGCCCACTGCGCCGGAAGCCCGGCTCTCTGACATCAAAGCGCGCATCCAGGAACGGCTCGTGGCGGAGCTGGACCCGCGCGCAGACATCCTTTCTAATACAGAGGAGGTCAAGCAGACCATCGAAGAGCTGTTCCAGTCCATCCTGGAACAGGAGAACATCGTCCTGAGCCGGACAGAGCGCATGCGGCTCTTCGACCAGATTGTGGATGAAATCCTCGGTTACGGCCCTCTAGAGCCGCTCCTGGAAGACCCGACCATCACCGAGGTCATGGTCAACGGGCCGAAGAAGGTCTATATCGAGCGCAACGGCAAGATTGAGCGCACCAACATCGAGTTCGAGGACGAGGACCACCTGCGGCGCATCATTGACCGCATCGTGTCCCCGTTGGGCCGGCGCGTCGACGAAAGCTCCCCTATGGTCAACGCCCGCCTGCCCGACGGCTCGCGCGTCAACGCCGTCATCCCGCCCATCTCGCTCATCGGCCCGGTGCTGACCATCCGCAAGTTCGCCAAGACGCCCCTGCAGGTCGAGGACCTCATCCGCTTCGGCACCATCACACCCGAAGCGGTGGAATTCCTGCGCGCCTGCATCCTGGCGCGGCTCAACATCATCATCTCCGGCGGCACGGGCTCCGGCAAGACCACCCTGCTGAACGTTCTCTCCGGCTTCATCCCCAACGACGAGCGCATCATCACCATTGAGGATGCCGCCGAGCTCCAACTGCGTCAGGAACATGTGGTCACGCTGGAGGCCCGCCCGCCCAACATCGAGGGCAAGGGCCAGGTCACCATCCGCGATCTGGTCATCAACAGCCTGCGCATGCGCCCCGACCGCATCATCGTGGGCGAGGTGCGCGGCGGCGAGGCGCTGGACATGCTCCAGGCCATGAACACCGGCCATGACGGCAGTTTGACGACCTGCCATTCCAACAGCCCGCGCGATACGCTGGCCCGCATCGAGACCATGTGTCTGATGGCCGGCATGGAATTGCCCCTGCGCGCCATCCGCCAGCAAATCGCCTCCGCCATTGATCTCATCGTCCATCAGGAGCGCATGCGCGACGGCACCCGCAAGGTCGTCAGCATTACCGAGGTGCAGGGCATGGAAGGAGACGTTATCGTCCTCTCCGACATCTTCACCTTTGAACAAACGGGCATTGAGAACGGTAAGATCATCGGCCGGCTGAAGCCCACCGGCATCCGGCCGAAATTCATGGATCGCATTGAAGCCGCTGGCATCAAACTGCCGCCGGATATCTTCGGAGTCTCGGTGCGCTTCCGCTAGGCAGGTCAGCCAGCCGGCGCGGAGCAAGTGCTATGAACATGACGCTTCTGATTCCCATACTGGCAGGGCTCTCGGTAACCCTGATCGTGCTGGGGTTCGCTCTCGGCCGGCGCGCCGAACCTTCCCTCGAGGAACGGCTCGACCGCTACGCGACACGCGAGGTCGAGCTGATGGAAGAGCGCAAAAAGGGCAAGCTCACCGAAGAGGACAGCACGATCGCCGGCCGGCTCAACCGCGTCATCGTCAAGAAAGAATCGGCCGACAAGATCGCCGCGGAGCTGGCACGCGCTGACCTGAAGCTGAAGGTCTCCGAATACATCCTCATCAACATCGCCAGCATCATTCTCTTTGCCCTGCTCGGCCAGCTCATCTTTCGTTCCCCACTGCTGGCGCTGGCCTCGGGGGTGTTCGGGTACTTCGCGCCGCGGCTGTACGTCAAGCGCCGGCAGGCCCAGCGCCTGAACGCCTTCAACGATCAGCTTGGCGATGCCATCAACCTGCTGGCCAACTCCCTGCGCTCGGGTTACAGCCTGCTCCAATCCCTGGAAACCGTCTCCCGAGAAATGGCGCCGCCCCTCGCCACGGAATTCGCCCGCGTCGTCCAGGAGGTAGGGCTGGGACTTTCCATCGAGCAGGCTCTGGCCAATATGCTCCGGCGCGTGCGCAGTGACGACCTGGACATGATGGTCACCGCCATCAATATCCAGCACGAGGTCGGCGGCAACCTGGCGGAGATCCTGGAGACCATCAGCTTCACCATCCGGGAGCGGGTGCGCATCAAGGGCGAGATCCGGGTGCTCACCGCCCAGCAGATGCTGACCGCCTATATCATCAGCTTCCTGCCCGTCGGCCTGGGGTTGATCCTGTACGCTATCAACCACGAGTATATTGGTCTGCTCTTCAGTGAGCCGTGCGGCTGGATCATGGTGGTGGTCGGCGTGATTATCATCACCGCCGGCTACCTCGTCATCCGCAAAATCGTGGCCATTGAGGTGTAGGCCAGAGGAGGAATTGTCATGGCAGGGCTGTTGCCGCTCATCATCGCCATGGCCATCGGATTGAGCATCGTGCTCATATTCATCGGCATCTCCATGCCGCGCCCGGCCGACCAGATCCAGGAACGCCTGGTGGAATACGGCGGCCGGCCGCTCACCCTGGAGGAAATCGAGCTTTCCCAGCCCTTCTCGGAGCGCATCATCAAGCCGCTGATACGCGGCATGGCCAACCTCGTACTGCGCCTGGCCCCCTCCCGCAACATGGAAGCGCTCCAGCGGAAGCTGGAGATGGCCGGCCGGCCCAATAACTGGTCGCCGGCCGAATTCATGGGTGTGCGCGGCCTGGCCGGCATCCTGCTTGGCGTCATGGGCTTTATGCTGATGACCCTCGCCAAGGCAGACATCGGCCCCAAGATGATGATTGGCCTGGCCATGGCCGGCCTCGGCTACTACCTCCCCACCGCCTGGCTGGGGAGCAAGATCAAACAGCGCCAGCATAACATCATCAAGGCCCTGCCCGACGCGCTGGACCTGCTGACCATCAGCGTGGAGGCCGGCCTGGGCTTCGATGCCGCCCTGGCCAAGGTCACCGAGAAATGGGACAACGAGCTAACCCGCGAGTTCATGCGCGTCATCGCCGAAATGCGCGTGGGCAAGAAGCGCCGCGATGCCTTGCGGGACATGGCGGCGCGCGTGGACATTCCGGACGTCACCACCTTCGTGGCCGCCATTGTGCAGGCCGAACAACTGGGCGTGAGCATCGCCAAGGTCCTGCGCATCCAGTCCGAGCAGATGCGCATCAAGCGCCGGCAGCGCGCCGAGGAGTTGGCCCGCAAAGCCCCCCTCAAGATGATGTTCCCGCTGGTGTTCCTGATCTTCCCGGCCATCTGGATCGTCCTGATGGGGCCGGCCATCCTCATCGTCAAGAACTCCGGCGTCATCGGCAACCTCTGACGCCGGCGGAGCGGCTCCCTTGGACAGCACTGACCCACCGCGCCGGCCGGCCCACCAGGGCCTGGCCGGCGTCTGGCATGCCCTGCTGGACTGGCTCTTTCCCATCCACTGCCTGGGCTGTCATGCGCCCGGTGCCGCCATTTGCCCGACCTGCGCCGCCGGCATCCGCTATCCCACCCGGGCGATCTGCGCCTCCTGCGGTCAGCCGGCGGCGCTGACCCGGCCGGGGGAAATCTGCCGGCGCTGTCTGGCGAAGCTCCCTGCGTTGGATGGAGATTATGCCGCCGCTTTCGCCGTCGGCGTCCTGCGCCAGGCCATCCACCAGTTCAAATATGCCGGCCAAACCCACCTGGCCGGCCCCCTGGCCGAGATCCTGCTGACGTGGTGGAGCGAATTCGCCTTCCCGGTGGACCTGGTGATCCCTGTGCCGCTCCACCCCCTGCGGGAGCGCGAGCGGGGGTACAATCAGGCGCTCCTGCTGTCGCGCCGCTTCTGCGCCGGCACCGGCCTGCCCCACAGCGAGCACTCGCTCCAGCGCCACCGTCCCACCCGACCGCAGGTCGGGCTGAACGCCAGCCAGCGGCGCGAGAACGTCGCCGGCGCCTTCACCTGCGTCGAACCCGCCCTGGTGGCCGGCAGGCGCGTCCTGCTCATGGATGACGTGACCACCACCGGCGCCACCCTTTGTGCCGCGGCCGAGGCACTGCGCCAGGCCGGCGCGGAGGCCGTCTTCTCCTTCACCATCGCCCGTCCAATGCCTGGGTTGACAGACTTCTCGTTTCATGGTATATAACCCTTGCAGACGGGGACGTCTGGCCCTCAAGGTCGAGCAGTAATTCCCTCAGGAGAATGGTATGCCTGTTTGGTTCATCCGCGCGCGACGAAACCGATTTCGCCGGCCAGACCACCCGTCTGGGTAAATCGCGCGCGAGCGTATCTCAAGGCGCTGTACCCCTCACCCAGCACGGGTGAGGGGTTTTATTTTATCCCCTCTCAGAATCCAAAAGGAAGGAGGCTCAGTATTACGTATGGGTTTGAAAGGTGAGGTAAAGAAAGTGGTCCTGGCCTACTCGGGGGGCCTGGACACATCCATCATCGTCCCCTGGCTGAAGGAGAACTATGGCTGTGAGGTCATCGCCTTCACGGCTGATGTCGGCCAGGGCCCCGAGGAGCTGGAGGGTCTGGAAGAGAAGGCCAAGCGGAGCGGCGCCAGCAAGGTCTACATCGAGGACCTGCGGCGGGAATTCTTGGAGGAGTACGTCTTCCCGACCATGATGGCCGGCGCTGTCTATGAGCGGCAGTACCTGCTGGGCACGTCCTTCGCCCGCCCGCTCATGGCCAAGAAACTTGTGGAGATCGCGCACAAAGAGGGCGCGGACGCCGTCGCCCATGGATGCACCGGCAAGGGCAACGACCAGGTGCGGTTTGAACTGGGAGTCAAGGCCTTTGATCCCCGGCTCAAGATCATCGCGCCCTGGCGCGAGTGGCACATCCGCTCGCGCGAAGATGCCCTGGAATACGCGCAGGCGCACGGCATCCCCGTCAAGCAGACGAAGAAATCTATTTACAGCCGCGACCGCAACATCTGGCACATCAGCCACGAGGGCGGCCCGCTGGAGAATCCCTGGAACGAGCCGGAAGAGGACATGTTCATGCTGACGGTGGCGCCGGAGAAGGCTCCCGACACGCCCACCTATCTGGAAATTGATTTCGAGCGCGGCCGGCCCGTCGCCATCGATGGCCAGCGCATGGACCCAGTAACCCTGGTCGAGACGCTCAACAAGATCGCCGGCGCCAACGGCGTCGGGCGCGTCGACATGGTCGAGAACCGCCTGGTCGGCATGAAGTCGCGCGGCGTCTACGAGACCCCCGGCGGCACCGTCCTGTACACCGCCCATCGCGGCCTGGAGACCCTCTGCCTGGACCGCGATACCATGCACTTCAAGGACATGCTGGCAGTACGCTACGCCGAGCTGGTCTACTACGGCCAATGGTTCACCCCGCTCAAGCGCGCCCTGGACGCCTTCGTCGAGAAGACGCAGGAGCGCGTCACCGGCACCGCCCGGGTCAAGCTGTATAAGGGGAGCTGTACCATCGCCGGCGTCAAATCCCCCTACAGCCTGTACCGCGAGGACCTGGCCACTTTCGGCGCCGACCAGGTCTA
>JACIWP010000141.1 GCA_014360855.1 Anaerolineae bacterium | reverse complement strand
CACAGTCCCCAATATATCGGGGGGCCGGGCCGGTTGTCCACTTATCCCCAGTCCTTACTATAACGACTACTATAACTAGAACTCATCTCATAATCCAGGATGTGGTAAAATAATGCGTGCTACCCGAGCTTAACGAGGTGAGCACGATGGACCTGACCGATGAGCAGTGGGCCATTATTGAGCCGTTGATCCCACCAGAGGAGCGGCAGAGGAGAAGGGGACGGCCCTGGAGGGATGCCCGTGAAGTGCTGAACGGCATCCTGTGGGTGCTGCGCACTGGTGCTCCATGGAAGGACCTGCCCGAGCGATATCCCCCATACCAGACCTGCCACCGCCGCTTCCAGCGTTGGGTGAGAATGGGGGTGATGGAAGCGATCCTGCGTGCCCTGGCGGAAGACCTGAAAGCGCGAGGGGGTCTTGATCTCCAGGAGTGCTTCATCGATGGCACCTTCGTGGTGGCGAAAAAGGGGGCGGAGGAGTGGGAAAGACCAAGCGGGGCAAAGGTACGAAGCTCATGGCAGTGGCAGACCGCGCTGGTCTTCCTATCGCCGTATGCGTCACAAGTGCTAGCCCGCACGAGGTGAAGCTGGTGGAAGCTGTGTTGGAGGCGCGCTTTGTGTCCGAGCCACCGCGGCGTCTGATAGGAGATCGGGCTTATGACAGTGATTCGCTGGACCAAGCATTGGCGGAGCAGGGCATTGAGATGATTGCGCCGCACCGCCGCAATCGCAAGCGTCCGAAAACCCAAGATGGCCGCAAGCTGCGGCGTTATCGGCGGCGCTGGAAGATTGAACGGCTGTTCGCCTGGCTGGGTAACTTTCGAAGGCTGACGGTGCGGTATGAGCGTCATCTGGAAAACTTCCTGGGTTTTGTCCAGTTGGGCTGTATCATGATCTTGCTCAAACACCTTTTATGAGATAGGTTCTAGTATTCGGTGATCTCGCCGCCGGCGATGGGCCGGGCTTCCCTCCCGCCCCCCATATCCAGAGGGCGGTCCATACCCTGTCGGATGTCGCCCTCCGCCGTGTAGGGACCCACGCTGGGCCAGTAGCCGCGCCCATCCTCTCGGCGGAACTCGATGCGCGTGATGGCCTTGGGGCTTTTATAGCCGTATTTCCAGGGGAGCAAAACCCGCAACGGCGCACCGTACTCGTCGGGCAAAAGGGAGCCATTCATGTGGGTGACAAAGAGGGCGCGGGGATGGCGCATCTCCTCGATGGAGATGACCTCCCAATAGTCGTCGGCGCAGGTGATGTGCAGGTACTGGGCCGCCGGCTGAGGCCCTATCAGCCGCGCCAGCTCCTCATACCGGAATCCCTCCCATAGGGCGCGCGCCGACCAGCACTCGACGCACTTCATGCGGGCGTTAAGGCGTGTGCGCGGCAGGGCGAGCAGTTCCTCGAGGGTGAAAGAGCGGGATGTCTCGACCAGGCCGGCGACCTCCAGACGCCAGGAAGCCTTGTCCACCGCCGGGAAGGGCTTGTAATAGCGAATGTAAAACCCCTGGCGGTCCTCATTGTACAGGATTTTCAGGGCCTCAGTGGGTGACGCGGCCGCTTCGGGGAACGGCGCCGGTGCCTCTTCGGCGGGCCGGCTCTCCGGCGAAGAAAGGCCGCAAGCCTGGACCGCCCAAGCCACGGCACCCAGGAACCCGAGCTGGAACAGCCGGCGCCGGCTCAGCCGACCGGAGAAAGCGGACATACTCCCCTCCCTGTAAGGGCTATTATAGCACACGATAGCACACAGGAGAACCGCCGGCCGTAAGATGACCTACAGATGCCCCCTCCCCGCATACGGGGAGGAGCCGGGGGTGAGGTCTCCCCTGTTGCTTCCTATAGCGGATCGTGCTATACTTCACATGAGCCAGCCGCATGTCTCGATATGCACGATCCATTTGCGGAGTAACAACGGCGCGCTCCCACCCGCCTCATCTATCCAGACCGCGACCTGCCGGCCCACCACCAGATCCGACGCCGATATCCCTCTGCTGACCACCACATCCCGCAAATACGCTGGCCGGCTGTCCGCCAACGCCACGCTGGCCGTGTATGTGCCCAGGTCCACCGCCGCCAACACCCCCCACGCCATCATACCCCACCTCCTGGTTCATCACCGGACAGCGTGACCACCGACAGCCGCTGTTCATAAATACCCCGCCGGCGCATGTCACAGCGCTCCTGTATCCCCACCACCCGCACCTGCCGCCGGCTCCCATCCCGCCGCGTCCAATCCAGGACATCCCACAGCTCCACGCCCCACAGCGGCCGCAGGCGCAGCCAGCCGGCCGGCCCCTCCAGGCCGGCGCGCCGCAGCATCCCTTCCGCCGCCTGGCCGGCCTGTGCCGCGGAAAGGAGCGCCGCATCGTACCAGACCCGCCGGCGCGTCCCCATCTCCTGGATGGCATCCAGGTCCAGCGCCCAGCCGAATACCCCATCGCCGCTGGCCTGACACAGGTTGGCCCGTGCCGTGCCCTGCACCAGCGCCCCTTCCAGCACTGCCGGCTCCCCCGCCCCGCCGACGGCAAAGGCGGCCGGTAGTACGGCCGGGTCACGGAAGAGCACTGTCCCATACCCATCGAAGCGCAGGAGGTCCGGCAGATTCGCCATCAGCCGGCGCAGGGCGGTCGCCCCATCCTGGCCGGCCGGCACGACAAAGCGCGGCTTGCGCGTGCTCATCAGGTCGGAGCCGGCGCCGTCCGCCGCGAAGTCCAGCCCCACCTGCGCCAGCAGGTCCGCGCTAATGCTGGCGGTGGTGCGCGTCCCGTCCCAGGAGAAGAGCCGGCCGGCGCGCCATCCGCGTAACACTCCCCACCAGCCCTCCGCCCGCACGATCAGCCGGCTCGTCCCCTGAGACTCCCGCCATTCCAGTGCTGTGACCGTGCCGGCCGGCAGGTCGGCGTAATACGGCGCGCCGGCCGCCCATGCGCCGCGCGCCAGCCGCAGTTCCGCGCCCGGCCGCAGGGCCGCGTACGGGGAATCATCCTGTCCCGCCCGCGACAGCGCCCCATCTCGATTGTCCAGCACCACGACCAGCCCTCCGCCGGCCGGCATTTCATTGTACGTATACGCCACCACCCGCTCACCCAGCTCCAGCGGCTCCGTCTCCTGCACCGCACACCAGGCCCGGTCATGCCCGATGCGGTACAGCCGGCCCGCCGAGGCATCCCAGCACAGGCAAAGGGCCGCATCCGCCGCCGGCGCATAGCCCACCGGCTCCGCATCCGTCCAGCGCGCCGACCCCAGGGAAGCCGCCGGCAGGAGCGTCCGCAGGCAGGCCTGCCGGTAGGCGTTGGTCCCATCCCAGCGCTCCAGATAGCTCAGACGCACGGCATCGCCGGCGCACCAGGCCGGCGCGGCGAACTGAAACTGCGTCGCATCGGACGCTTCCAGCTCTGCCAGCGCGGCCCATGCGCCGGCGGGATATTCCCAACCATCGCCGTAGGCCAGCGTCCAAAGGCGCGGCAGATAGGGGGAAGCACTGTCGCGGCCGGCGGCAACCACCCAGAAATCGCCCTGCCAGAGCGCATCCAGGCCGTTGAAGAAATAGCGCGGCCCATAGCTCCAGGCGGACGGGGCTCCCCAGGAACCGCCGGCGTACCGCACCACTTTCAGCACGTCATCGGCGCCGGCGCCGCCGGCATCCAGCGCATAGAACAAGTACAGCTCATACGGGGACTGGCCGCGAAAAACGCCGGCCAGCGCGGTGATACGGCTCCCCGACGGCTCCGACAGAATTTGCGCCGGCGTGCTCCAGGTGACACCGCCGTCCGTGGAGAGCGTCCAGCGGATGTTGCGGTGAATGGCGCCCACCCACAAGATATGCACCTCACTGCTGGTAGGATGAGTGATGACCGCCGGCGCCACATCGTCGGCCGTCGCCAGTATCTGCCAGGGACACCATTCGTCCGGGTCCTCAGGATGGGGTATGCGGGCGACCTGCAGATAGCCGTTCTCATCCACTCGCGCCCGCACCAACGCGCCGTCGGCGCACAAACCGGCGTCATGCCCGTGCGCGGATTCACCGCCGGCGTACAATGCCTGCCAGGCCGGCCGCCATAGGCCGAACCGCCGGCTCCACACCTCCAGCCGAACCGCCGGCCGCAACTGCGGCCTTCCCTGCACCGCCTGCAAAGCCTCGGGGATGGCGCGCATGCCTCAGCCTCCTGTGGTGAAGGGTGCTGGGCCGGCAAATCCCATGCCCCTCAGCGCCGCCAGCTCCCTCAGCCGGCGGCGGAACCCCTCCAACCGGTCATTGGCCCAGTCCGCCCAGTGCACCGGCGTATAGCCCGAGACATTGATGCTTCCCACCGCGCTGCGCGAGCGCTCCAGGGCGGCATAGCCGGCCGCTCCCATCAGCACCAGCTCCAGATCCTCCGCCGGCAGGGTCGTATCCTCTGCCCCAGAAAGGCCGGCGATGCGGTGGGCCGCCCAGTACACCAGGCGAAGCTGTTGCCCCGCCTGCGGCACGGCCGGCGTCAGAAGGGTCAGGGCCGGCCCCATGCACTCAAAGGGGCACCACTGCGGCGGCCAGGCATCATCCTCGTACGGGGACCAGACCCGTTCTACCCCCAGCAGTCCCTCCAGCGCCGACAGGTCCACCTGCCGGCCCTCTTCCTCCAGCGTCAGCACGGCCTCCTGCCGCAGAGGGAGCCAGAGGTCGTACTCCCCCAGCGCCTTTTCCACGGCCCGCTCCAGCTCCTCCGCCGTCCAGGTCTCCCCGCCGGCATCGCCCAGGTCCAGCGCCAGGAGGGCGCGCAGGGTGCTGATATCCGCGCTCATCGCCGGCGCTCCTTTCGCTCCGGCGGGCGCGGAGAAGAGCCGGCGGCCGGCGGCGGTGCCGGCTCCTCCAGCCGCTCCTCCAGGGCGGTCACCCGCTCCACCAACGCCCAGACCGTATGCTCCAGTACCTGCACCCGCGCCCGCAGGGCGATCACCTCACTGGTGCCTTTCCCGACCATGTCCTCACCTCCTTACGTTGGGCTGGGCGCCTGGGCCGGCTGTCTCGCGCCTCAGGCGCCCAGCGCGCCATGATACGTTACGCCACGTTGTTCTTGTGCAGGCCGCGGTAGTCCGCCACACCGACGCACAGGAACCAGCGCACCTTAATGCGCATCTCGTCGTTGGTGAACATGGAACCCATCACCTCGCTGTCGGCGACGAAGATTTCCGGCTCCTGCCGGCCGAACAGCCAGCCCATCACGATGCCCTCCACCTGCGCTGGGGATGCCACGGCTGCCCAGTCATTGGCGTCGCTCCAGGGCGGCACCACGATGACCTCGAAACCCTGGTACCAGGGATTGATGTCGTTGTCGCCGGAGCCGGGAATATGGGTGCTGTTGCGGATCGTGAGGGCGGTGGAGCGCAGGCTGGTCGGAACCAGGAGGAAAGCCGGCGGCACCGCCAGCTTGCGCCCGGAGCCGGGCTCCGTCTGATTCATCATCGCCAGCGCCACATTGTCGAACTCCTCCAGCGACAGCGCGGCCGTGCGCAGGTTGCCGTGATGCGCCGCATCAAAGAGGTTATAGCCATCGGCCATGAGCGGGCCCAGGCCGGCGTTGGCGGTGAACACCTCGCTCACCATGTCCGAGACCGTGTTGTACGCCGCCGACCCCAGGAGCGTCGGGATGGCGCGCACCGCGTCCATGTCATCCGCCATGATCATCTCCAGGGTGATGCCGATGTAATTGCCCTTTTTGGCAATGCTGGCGGTCTCCATCACGTCGTCCCAGCTCGCCTCGGTATAGGCCGCGCCCTCATTGACGGTGCTCAGGGACGAGAAGCCGTGCACCCGGATCATTTTCATGTCCTGGAAGCGGTCCAGGTCGCGGTTCACCACAATGGACTGCCACCACTTCTCCCGGCGGTTGTAGGCCTGCAGCATGACCTTGTTCAGGCCGTCCGCCACCAGACTCGTCATGGTGGCGGTTGTGGCGTTGGCCAGCAGGGCGCGCTCGGGGAAGAGCCGGCCGCGAAACTCATGGTCGCCGGTCAGGGTGATGTACAACTCACGGATGCCGCTCAAGCGCGGGATATCGCGGTAGCGCTCCGGGATGGGAAGGCCCAGGGCGCGCTCCCACGCCAGGCGCACCCGGTCCAACTCATCCAGCATACCGCTGACGCCGGCGCGGGCCGCCGGCCGCGGCTCCCCCAACCCCTTCACCACGCCGGCCTCCAGCAGTTCGGCCCAGGTGGCGCGCTGGGCGGCGATGGCCTGCCCCAGCTCCTGCGGATGAAACAGCCGGCCGGCGAAGCGCTGGCGCACGGCGCGTTCCAGCGCTTCCGGCAGGCCGGCATCCCGCAGGGCGGCGTTCAGCGCGTGCTCGCACTGGAGCAGGGCAAGCTCGCGGGCCAGCGCCGGCTCCTGCGCGCCGGCGGCGCCGTCCGAAGACAAGACCTCGTTCGTGGACATCGTATTTCCCTCCTCTGGCATTGGTTGAGAAGCGGTCACTCCATCCGAAGCATTGAGCACCCGCAGAAAGGTCCCGCCGGCGGCGGGGTCAAACACCACGTCCAGGGAATGCACCTGTTGGATGCGCCGCACCAGGCCGCCGGCATCCCGCAGTACCAGCAGGTCGGCGCTCAGCCCGATGCGCGGCACCGCCCGGCCGGCCTCCCGGTCCGCCAGCCACTGGCGCGCCAGCTCCGCCACCAGCGGCCCCTTGGGGCCGGCCAGGCGCAGGCGCGCCCGCACCCCATCCTCATACCAGGCCTCCTCGACCACGCCGGCCAGGTCGCCCAGGGTCCGGCCGCCAGCGCGCGTGGCGTCCAGCGCGTCGGGATGGTCCAGGAACACCGCCGCGCCCCGCCACAGGCCGGCCTGCACGCTCGCCGCCAGCACCTCCGCCGGATAGCGCAGGCCGTTGGCCTCGCCGGCGCGCATGGCCAGCACCTCCAGCCGTGTCGCTCCCTCCACCGTCTCCACCCCGCCGGCCGGCTCCCATTCCCCCAGCCGCGCCCGGGCCAGCTCCAGCCGGCCGGCTTCCACCCGTTCCACTCCCATACCTGCACCTCCTTTCTTGCGGCGAATTCGTTCCGGGCCGCATAAGAACTTGCCGGCCACCCCAAAATGTGCTATAATCAAACTGGAAGTGAATCCCCTTGTGCCTTATGCAGGATACCTTCTCCTGCAGGCGCTCAATGGCGAGCCTCTCCCTATGCGCGCGTGAAAGCCCATATTCCCAGGAGGTGGACCATGGCGCAACAACTGCATCTGGGGACCCTGCTCGCCGCATCAACTACCCAGCCCTCCGAGCGACCGACGTTCCTGCTCCATCGCGTCAAGTGTCCGAAATGCGGGCAGTCGGTCTGGTTCACCCTGCGCTCCGACTGTTCGCCGGAAGAGGTGGATGCGGCCCGACGATGGGAGGCCCAACGATTGCTGCGCGAGCCTTGTGAGCGGCATGCCAGCCGCAGTCGTTAGACCTTCCCTGAGCGGATTTCCCCTTCTAACCCCAAGCGTTACAAGTTTGTTCACACAGCATCACCTGGTGAAGCAGTTTGTAAGAGCATATCAATATCCTCCTCGCTGATCAGCTCGCCGGCGGCCTTAAAGGCCAGTCGTATGGCGCGGCGCGCGTCCACCCAGCCCAGCTCCCGCATGCGGGCCAATGTCTCCACCATCTGCCGCGCGGCACGGCTCAACGACTCGTTGTCATCGCGCACGATCTCCGGCGCAGATACCTTCAGCTCCAGCCGCTCATAAAACCGCGCCCTGCCCACCGCCACGGCCCGCTGATAGGCGACCCCCACCAGCCGTTCCACCATGCGGCATACCTCCATCTGCCGCCGGCGGTAATGCCGAAAGGTCGGGTCCCCCATCTCCGCCGCCGTGGCGCGGGTCGCCGATTCCCCCTCGCTGAGGAAGTGCAGGGGCACGCCGGCGCCGGCCGCCACCAGCAGACGCATCGCCTTGCCGTCCGCCTGAGCGTCCTGCGCCTCGATATGCGGCTGAACCGCCTCCCAGCGTTCCCCCTCATTGCTGATGATGACGGAGCCGGGCGCCGGCGGCCGGCTGTACTCGGCGCGCTTCTGGGCGATGACAGCCGGCGTCGCCCCGCG